>CAZGJO010000124.1:4138-6409 GCA_964525685.1 uncultured Ectothiorhodospiraceae bacterium
GTTGACGCGGTCGTAGGTCTCCCGGAAGCGGGTGCGCGTCTCCCGATCGATCCGGCGGATGGCGTCTTCCAGGGTCTCCAGGGCCCCCTGCAGATCCTCGCGCTGCTGGTCCAGATAGACCTTGCGCTCCGACTGCTGTTCATATTCGTCGATGGCGGCCAGGTTGATGGAGCCCAGACGCGAGATGGCCGCCTCCACCTCCTGGAGGCTCTGCTGCCAGCGGGTCTCGTCGGCGTCCTCCGGCAGTTCCGCCAGCAGGGCATCGCGGTCATGGCCGGCCTCCTGGATCTGCTCCAGCAGCGACTCCCGGCGCACCCGCAGCTCCTGGGCGCTCATGCGGGCACGCTCGACCTCCTCGCGCAGGCGCGTGGCGTTCTGCTCCGCCTCGGTGCGCTGCTGCGACAGCTCGCGGATGGCCTGATCCACCGCCTCGCTGCGTTCGCGGGCGGCCACCATGGCCGCCTCGACCTCCTGGCGCTGGCTCAGCAACCGGTCCAGTTCGGCCTGGCGGCTCTCCACCGGATCGTCTTCCTCGGCCAGGGCCCGCTGGAGCTCTTCGCGACGCTCCGAGAACTGTTGTCGCTGACCCTCGAGCCGCTCCAGGGCCTGCTGGATGGAGGTTCGTTCGGTGCGCAGACCCTGCAGGTGGAGGCGCTGCTGGTTCACGGCCTCACTGGCCTCGCGGTGGCGCTGACGCGCCTCTTCCACCGCCCGCTGCAGCGGTTCGCGCCGCTCGGAGAGGGCGTCACGGCGAGCCGCCAGCGCCTCGCTCCGCGCCAGTGCCTCGTTGAGCTGCTCGCGCACCGCCTCCTGCTCCTCGGCGTTGGCCTCCCGTTCGGCGATCCGCTCGCCCAGCTCCTGTTCGATCTGTTCGGCGCGGCTGCGCAGCTGCTCCAGCCGTGACTGCCGGGTCTGCTGACGGCTGCGCAGTTCACTGACCCGGCGGTGCTGTTCGTTGCTCGCGCCCTGCAGACGGTCACGCTCCTGTTCCAGTTCGTTCTCGCGACTGCGGCCGGCCTCCAGGGCTTCATCGCCGGTGGTCAGCAGGTCTTCCAGCCGCTCGATGGTGGCGGCCTCCTCGCGCAGGGCCTCCTCGCGCTCGAGAACGCCACTGCGTTCATCGTGGTCCCGGCGCACGCGCAGCCAGTTGGGGCCGAGCCAGAGTCCGTCGCGGGTCACCACGCTCTCCCCCGGGGCGAGCCGCGCCCGCCGGGCCAGGGCCGCGGGCAGGTCGTCGGCCACGTACACCCCGGCCAGCAGCGGGGCGACATCCCATGGGGCGGAGACCTTCCCGGCCAGGGTCGGGCCTTCGCCCCCCGGGCGGGCCGGGGCTTCGCCGGTGTCCAGCAGGGTGATGCCGCCTTCGGCCAGATCGGCGGCGGCCTCGGCCAGGGGATCGAGGCCATCGACACAGACCGCCTCCAGGCCGTCGCCCAGCACGGCCTCCAGCGCCGGGCCCCAACCGGGCTCCACCTCCAGCCCCTCGGCCAGGCGCCGGGCCGAGCCGAGCCCCTGGCGTTCCAGCCACTGGGACACGACGCCGTCGTCCTTCCCCAGTGCGGCCTGCTGCAGGGCCTCCAGCGAAGCGTGCCGGCCACGGGCCTGCTGCAGCTCCTGGCGCCGGGTATCCAGATCCCGGGCCGCCGCGCGGTTCTGCTCGCGCTGCCCCTCCAGCTCCCCTTGGGCCTGTTCCAGGGCTGCCTGCAGCCGGCCCAGCTCGGTCTCGGCCTCGGAGAGCTCGGTGGCCAGGGCGGTCAGTTCCTGTTCCAGGGCGCTGGTATCCAGCTCCCGCTGCTCCGCCTCCAGACGCTCCTGGCGGCGCTGGCTCTCCTCGGCATTGCGCTCCAGGTTGTGCAGGGTGTTGCGCGCCACGTCGGCGGTGCGGGCCGGCTCGGCGAGATCGGCGGTGATCGCCTCCCACTCCGTCTGCCACGTCTGCAGGGCCTCTTCGGCCTCGGTCACCGCGTCGCGGGCCTCGGCCTCGGCCGCCTCCAGCCGCTCGAGTTCCGGCTCCCCCTCCACCAGGGCGGCGTCGGTCGCCTCCAGGCGCTCGCGGTCCTGGCCCAGGTGGGCCTCGGCCTCTTCCCAGGCGGTGTCGAGCTGGGCCAGGTCGCGCTCCTGCTGCTCGCGCCGCTCGCGGGCGTGCTGGATGGCCTCCTCCAGCCGTGCGATGTCGGAGCCCACGGCGTAGTAGCGCCCCTGGACCTCGTTGAAGGCGTCGTTGGCCTCGGTCTGCTCGCCGCGCGGCTCCGCCAGCTCCGCCTCGAACGG
>CAZGJO010000125.1:0-6365 GCA_964525685.1 uncultured Ectothiorhodospiraceae bacterium
CAGGCCGGCGGCGGCGCGCGGGCGCCGCCCCGGCTCGATGTGGGAGCTCTTGCCCCCGCCCTCGATCCCCTCGAAGGTGAGGAACCGTCCGCGCTCGCTCATGGCGCCCCCACCTCTTCGGGATCCTTGCCCAGCTGATAGATGGCCACCGCTCGATTGTGCTCCTCCAGCGTCGCCGAGAAATGGTGGCTGCCGTCGTTGCGGGAGACGAAATAGAGGGCGTCACCCGCCTCCGGGTTCACCGCCGCCCGCATGGCATCACGCCCCGGCATGGCGATGGGGGTCGGCGGCAGACCGCCGTGGCGATACGTATTGTAGGGGTTGTCGGCGTCGCGCAGGTGGCGGTAGCGGATACGCCCGTCGAAGTCGGTCCCCAGCAGTCCGTAGATGATGGTGGGATCGGTCTGCAGCCGCATCCCCTTGTCCAGGCGACGGATGAAGACCCCGGCGATGGTGTCCCGTTCGGAGGCCAGCCCCGTCTCCCGCTCGATGATGGAGGCAAGGATCAGCATGTCCTCCGGCCCCTCCAGCGGCAGCCCCGGCTGGCGCTCCTCCCAGATGGCCGCCTTGGTCTCCCGCATGGCAGCCCGCGCCTGTTCGAGGATCGCCACGTCGCGGGTTCCCCGGGTGAAGGTGTAGGTATCCGGCAGGAAGCGGCCCTCGGGGTGGCGGTCCGGCTCGCCCAGGGCCGGCATCACCGCTTCCATGTCGTCCACCGGCAGGGTCGCCTCGATCTTCGGGTGGCTGTGGAGGGCCTGCAGCATCTGCAGGGTGTTCCAGCCCTCCACCAGGGTAAAGCGGTAGCGAATGACCCGTCCCTTGAGCAGACGGTCGATGAAATCACCAACGGAGGCCCCGGGCTCCAGGGGGTACTCTCCGGTATGGATCCGATGGACATCGCCGCGCAGCCTGGCCAGCCACTCGAAATGGCGGGCGGAGGGGATCACACCGTCCCGCGCGAGATCGCGGGCCACGCTCTTGATGCTGTCGCCGGATTCCACCTCGTAGGTGCGCGGCTCGGTCACCGACAACGGGCGATCGGCCAGAGAGATGAAGGCCATCCAGCCCCCCCCGGCTGCGACGGCCAGCAGGACGAGGACGATGGCCGCAAGGCGTTTCCGGTTCATGCTGCGCTCTCCTCAAGGCGCTCCGCGACCCGCTGCTGCAAACGGATCGTCACCGATCCCGGCGCCGACCAGCGCCAGTCATCCACGGCGCCCACCGGCCGCACATGGATCACGCTGTTGGTCATGAAGACCTCGCGGGCCCCTTCCAGGACCCGCGGGGTACGGTGTACGAGGCGGTGGGGTATCCCCACCTCGTCGGCGGCGGCCAGCACCTCGCGACGCATGATGCCAGCGACACCACACACTGACAAATCAGGGGTTTCCAGAACACCATCATCACCGTGGACCCAGAAGAGGTTGGCCTGGACCGCTTCGATCAGGACGCCTTCGGTGTCGCAGAGCACCCCTTCGTCGATGGCGGGGTCGTCCCACTCGCGCCGGGCCAGGATCTGTTCCAGCCGATTGAGGTGCTTGAGGCCGGCCAGCAGCGGCTGGCGTGCCAGGGTCGTGCTGCACAGACGCAGCCGGGCCGGTTCACTCGGCTGTTCACGGACGGGATGGCGGCAGAGCAACCGGTGCGGTTCCGGTGCGGCGGGCGGGGCATAGCCACGTCCGCCCTCGCCGCGGCTGTACCAGATCTTGAGGATGCCGTCGCCGCCGTCGGCGAACAGCCGCCGCGCTTCGGTCTTGAGCAGTTCGGGATCGGGCTCGGGGATGGCCAGCCGGCGACACCCGTCGGCGAGCCGCTCACAGTGGGCCGCCCATGCCTCCAGCCGCCCTCCGACCACTCGCACCGTCTCGAACAGTCCGTCGCCGTACTGGAGACCACGATCCGCCGTCGGGACCCCGGTGGCCGTCTCGCCGTTGAGCAGACACGACGTCATCGGCGCACCGCCTCCAGGGCGGCCAGCAGGCCGCGCGCCTTGGCGCGGGTCTCGGCGAGTTCCGCTTCCGGTTCGGAGTCGGCGACGATGCCGGCGCCGGCCCGCAGGGTCAGGTCGTCGCCGCTCTGGACCAGGGTGCGGATCAGGATGTTCAGGTCCAGATCGCCGCCACCGTCGAGGTACCCCATGCTGCCGGTGTACGCCCCGCGCCCCTGCTGTTCGAGTTCGGCGATGATGGCCAGGCAGCGCACCTTGGGACAGCCGGTGATGGTACCCCCAGGGAAGACCGCGCGGATCGCCTCCCCGGGGCCGATTCCGGGGCGCAGGTCGCCGACCACGTTGGAGACGATGTGGTGGACGTGGGCGTAGGTCTCCAGCACCATCAGCTCGTCGACGGTCACACTGCCCGGGCGACAGACGCGGCCGAGGTCGTTGCGGATCAGGTCGATGAGCATGACGTGCTCGGCGCGCTCCTTGGGGTGGCGCATCAACTCGTCACTCAGAGCGCGGTCCCCCGCCCCCGCGCCCCGTGGACGGGTCCCGGCGATGGGGCGCATGGCCGCCCGTCCCTGATGGATGGAGAGCAGCCGTTCCGGTGACGAGCTGATCACGGTGGCCGAACCGAGATCGGCCAGGCCGGCGAACGGCGCCGGGTTGTGCGTGGCCAGCTGGCGATAGAGGGCCACCGGCTCACTGCCGGACGCCAGCCGACCGCGCCAGCAGCGCGCCAGATTGGCCTGGAAGATGTCGCCGTCGCGGATGTAGCGGCGGGCGCGCGCCACGGCGGCATGGTAGGAGGCCCCGTCCTCCTCCGTGAGATCCTGAAGCTCCGCGCGGGCGCTCCGGGGCGGCAGCTCCCGATCCGCGCACACCCGGGGCCAGTACTCGGCATCCGCCTCGGCGGATTCGGCCACCCACCAGAGACACCCACTATCGCGATCCCGGAGAATGGCGGCGGGTACCCGGACCGCCAGGGCGGTCGGCAGCGGCTCTTCGACCTCCGGGAGGGCCAGTTTCGGTTCCACCTGCCCGGCGAGTTCATACCCCAGGTAGAGGAACCAGCCACCGCAGAACGGCAGACCTTCGGGGCAGACCCGCCCTGGCTGACCCGCGCGCGCGAACCAGCCATCCAGGGCGCTCAGGAAGTCGTCGTCTCCGGGTGAGCCGTGGAGGTCACCGGCGGCATCGAGCGTCAGGCGCTCGCCGGGGAAGGCGAAGAGGATGTCCCAGCGCCCCTGCGGGGTGCCGGAGGCGATGCTCTGCAACAGGAAGGGGTAGCGCTCCCGCCGGTGGGCGTGGAGATCGGTCAGGTCCGTCCCCTCGCCCGTCTCGGGGAGGGCACGGACCACCGGTTGCGCCGTCGGCTTCATGGTCGACTCCCGTGACCCCGAGTGCGAACAGGGTGTCGACGTCGCGCGGACCCCACCGCGCCACTCACCGAAGGCGCCGGAAGGCCACCGTGCCGTTGGTACCGCCGAAGCCGAAGGAGTTGCTCAGTGCCACCTCGATGTCCATCTCCCGCGCCGTGTCGGGAACGTAGTCGAGGTCGCAGCCCTCACCCGGGTTCTCCAGGTTGATGGTCGGCGGCGCCACCTGGTCACGCACGGCCAGGACGGTATAGACCGCCTCGACCCCACCGGCCGCGCCCAGCAGGTGGCCGGTCATGGACTTGGTGGAGCTCATCGGGATCTGGTAGGCGCGATCCCCGAAGGCCGCCTTGGAGGCCAGGGTCTCGGCCAGATCGCCCGCCGGCGTGGAGGTGCCATGTGCGTTGATGTAGTTGACCTCATCGGTATTCACGCCACCATTGCGCATGGCCATCTCCATGCAGCGCCGTGCCCCTTCGCCCCCTTCCGACGGGGTGGTCATGTGGTGCGCATCGGCGCTCATGCCGAAGCCCACCAGCTCGGCAATGATCGGCGCGCCGCGCTTCTTCGCGTGCTCGTACTCCTCCAGCACCATCACCCCGGCGCCGTCACTGAGGACGAAGCCGTCGCGGTCGCGATCCCACGGCCGACTGGCCCCTTCCGGATCGTCGTTGCGGGTGGATAGCGCCCGAGCGGCGCAGAAACCGCCGATGCCGGTGGGCGTGGTGGCCATCTCGGCCCCCCCGGCGATCATCACGTCGGCATCGCCGTACTCGATCATCCGGCCGGCGTCCCCGACGCTGTGCGTGCCGGTGGCGCAGGCGGTCACCAGGCAGACATTGGGGCCCTTGAGGCCGTGCATGATGGAGATGTGCCCGGCCACCATGTTGGCGATGGCCTGCGGGACGAAGAACGGCGAGATCTTGCGCGGGCCGCCCTTCAGGTAGTTGCCGTATCCGGTCTCGATGCCGCCGATACCGCCGATGCCCGAACCCACGGAGACGCCGATGCGTTCGGCATTCTCTTCGGTCACTTCCAGGCCGGCGTTGTCGATGGCCTCCTGCGCGGCCGCCAGTCCGTAATGGATGAAGACATCCATCTTCTTGGCGTCCTTGGCGGAGATATAGTTGGTAACGTCGAAACCCTTGACGGCCCCGCCGATACGGGTGGGGAAATCCGAAGCGTCGAAACGCTCGATGGGCCCGATACCGCTGCGACCGGCGAGGAGATTTTCCCAGGAGGATTCAACGTCCAGGCCCACGGGGGATACGGTGCCCAGTCCGGTAACCACTACGCGTCGTTTGCTCAACGCCGGCTCTCCCAAGGTCGGTCAGAAAAGATACACGGCAGGGCCGCGCGGAACGGCGGCCCCTCTCAGTTCGGACGAACTGGCCTCAGCTATTCGCGTTGATGTAATCAACGGCCTCCTGGACCGTGGTGATGGTCTCGGCCTTCTCGTCGGGAATCTCGGTTTCGAATTCTTCCTCGAGAGCCATCACCAGTTCCACGGTGTCCAGGGAGTCGGCGCCGAGATCATCCACAAAGGAAGCGGTGCTGGTGACCTCTTCTTCCTTGACCCCCAGCTGCTCGACAACGATCTTCTTTACGCGCTCTTCCACAGTACTCATGACCAGTCAGTCCTCCGAATTGAATCAGTAGCAGCGCACCTCGGCGCTGCCGGCGTATTGTATTGGAAAGGTCCGGCTTATGCCAGCCGCGAGCCCCTTCCTTGAACAAAACTCGAATAAAAACACAACCATTTGTTCTCAAAGAGAAAAAAGGTCACCCCATGTACATCCCGCCATTGACGTGGATGGTCTCGCCAGTGATGTAGGCGGCCCCCGGCGAGGCCAGGAAGGCCACGGCTTCGGCGATCTCCCCGGGCTCGCCCAGGCGGCCGGCGGGGATCTGGCCGAGCAGCGCCTCGCGCTGGTCGTCCGGCAGTGCCCGCGTCATGTCGGTGTCGATGAAGCCCGGGGCCACGGCGTTCACGGTGACTCCCCGCGGGCCGGCCTCGCGGGCCAGGGACTTGGTGAAGCCGACGACCCCGGCCTTGGCGGCGGCGTAGTTGCTCTGGCCGGCATTGCCGGCGGCACCGACCACGGAACCGATGGAGATGATCCGGCCGTGGCGCGCCTTCATCATGCCGCGCAGGCAGGCGCGGGAGACGCGGAAGACGGAATCGAGGTTGGTGCGCATGATGACCTCCCACTCCTCGTCCTTCATCCGCATCAGCAGGTTGTCACGGGTAATGCCGGCGTTGTTGACCAGGATGCTCGGGGCGCCGAAGTCCTCGGTGATCTGCTTGAGGACGCCCTCCACCGACTCCTTGTCGGTGACGTCCAGGCAGTACCCCCGGCCGGTGATGCCGGCGGCCCGGAGGTATTCGGTAATGGCGTCGGCGCCCTTCTCCGAAGTGGCCGTACCCAGCACCACCGCGCCGTCGGCACCCAGGCGTTCGGCGATGGCGCGGCCGATACCGCGGCTCGCTCCGGTTACCAGGGCGATCTCGTTGTTCTGAGCCATGCGTTTTCCCTCCCTCGTCGTCGACGATATGCAGTGTGATTCGCGTCGGGGTACGGCCTCAGCGCGCCAGGGCGGCGTCGAGGCTGGCGCTGTCATGGATCGGCCAGGCCTTGACCCGCTTGTCGATGCGTTTGGTCAGGCCGGCCAGCACCTTGCCCGGACCGGCCTCGATCAGGTCGGTCACCCCCTCTTCCGCCAGCAGGCCCACGGTCTCCACCCAGCGCACCGGGTTATGGAGCTGGCGCACGAGGGCGTCGCGGATGGCCTCGGGATCATGCTCGCGGGCGACATCGACGTTGTTGATCACCGGGATGGACGGCGCCCTGAAGGTGACATCCGCAAGCCGTTCACGCAGCCGCTCCGCCGCCGGCACCATCAACTGACAGTGGGACGGCACGCTCACCGGCAGGGTCACGGCGCGCTTGGCCCCCTTTTCGCCGGCCAGCTCCACGGCCCGTTCCACAGCGGCGGTGGCACCGGCGATGACCACCTGACCCGGCGCGTTGTAGTTCACCGCCTCC
>CAZGJO010000126.1:0-6356 GCA_964525685.1 uncultured Ectothiorhodospiraceae bacterium
CCAGCGGGCGCAGGCCACCGAGGTGGGCGCAGACGCCGAGCAGGCTGTCGGCGGCCAGGACCCGGGCGTCGCTGGCGCGGGCCGCTTCGGCCGCGTTAGCCCGGGGCACCACCAGGGTGCGTCCGGCAGCCGCCGCCTTCAGGGCCGCCGGCAGGGCGCCGCGCACCGGGCGCAGCTCGCCGCCGAGGCCGAGTTCACCGAGGAATTCGGTCTCCGTCAGGGCGTCGCGCGGCAGTTGGCCGGAGGCGGTGAGCAGGCCGATGGCGATGGGCAGGTCGAAGCGCCCGCCCTCCTTGGGCAGGTCCGCCGGGCCGAGGTTCACGGTGATCCGGCGGGTGGGGAACTGCAGGCCGCTGGTGGCCAGCGCGCCGCGCACGCGGTCCTTGCTCTCGCGCACGGCGGCGGCCGGCAGGCCGACCACGGAGAGTGACGGCAGGCCGTTGGCCAGATGGACTTCGACGGTGACGGGCGGCGCGGCCACGCCCACCTGGGCACGGCTGTGGACGGTGGCGAGACTCATGGGCATCCCTCCCTGGACGCATGGCTGATGGTCTAGGTCTGCATGTAGGCCCGCACGGCGTCGAGGAACGTTCCGGTGTTGTCGATCATGGCGCGAGCGTCGGCCAACTCTACCGAACCTTCGTTGTAATCCGCAATGAGCCGGATCGCTTCGGCGCGTGTCAGCCGCCGTCGTTGCCGCTGGGGTCGCCGGCGGCGTCTTCCTTCGGGTGGGCGGCCTCTTCCAGCGCGGCGATGCGCTGCTCCAGGGCGTCGAGCTGTTCGCGGGCGTGGGCGAGCACGGCGGCCTGGGCGTCGAACTCCTCGCGGGTGACCAGCTCCATGCGCTCGAAGGCGCTGTCGAGGACGGCGCGCAGGTTGCGTTCGGCGTCCTCGCGCAGGGCGCGGGCGGCCTCGGCGCCGGGGAGATCGCCGCCGGGCGGGGTCGGCAGGGCCTCGGACAGGCGCCGGGCCAGGTCGCGGCTGATCTCTTCGAACCACTGGCGTTGCTGTTCCATGACGACCTCGTTGATTGCGGTGGCGCGGTCCCCATTGTAGTGCACCCGGTTCGGGCACGGCAGGGGGCGCGGTGCACCGCCATGGTGCGTGCCCTGCGGCGCCGCTCGCAAAGAGAGGGCCCTGAACCTTCCCAACGTGCTGATCCTGAAGTGTTCTCCTTGGCTGGCACGGCCCGTGCAGCAGGGCGGGTGCATTCACCCAAAAATCCCTCTTAGGAGAACAGCATCATGAATAAACTGACCAAGCAGCTCGTCGCCGGTTCCGCCCTCGGCGCCACCGCCCTCCTCGCCGGACCGACCACCGCCGTGGCCGACGAGCTTTCCGTGAACATGAGCGTCGTCTCCCAGTACGTGCTGCGCGGCGGTGCCGAGACCAGTGGTCCGGCGCTGCAGGGTGGCATCGACTACGAGATGGCCTCCGGCCTCTATGTCGGTACCTGGTGGTCGAGCCTTGAGAACGAGGGCGATGACACCGCCTCCGAACTTGATTTCTATGTCGGTTACGCCGGCTCCGCCGGGGACTTCGACTACGACCTCGGGGTGGTCTACTACCACTACCTCACCGAGGACGACGACCTCTCCGATGACTCCATGCCGGAGTTCTACGTCGGCGGCGGCATGGGTCCGTTCGGCGCCACCCTGTTCTACGCCATGGACGACGGTTTCGCCGACGAAGGCGACATCTACATGGAATTCGGCTACGGCACCGACCTGCCGGCCGATTTCGGCTTCGACCTCACCGTCGGTTACGCCATGTGGGACGACAGCGAAGAGGATAGCAACCTCACCGACACCACCCTTTCCCTGAGCTACCCCATCGGCGAGGCCTCCGCCTCCGCCAACTACATGGTCGGCGGCGAGGACGGTGATGGTGACGATATCGACGACAAGTTCTGGTTCGGCATCAGCTGGGCCTACTAACGGTCTTTCCAAGGACGCAACGGGAGAAAACCCATGAAACTGATTACCGCCATCATCAAGCCGTTCAAGCTCGATGACGTGCGCGAAGGCCTCTCCGAGATCGGGGTCGCCGGCGTCACCGTCGCCGAGGTGAAGGGCTTTGGTCGCCAGAAGGGCCATACCGAGCTTTATCGCGGCGCCGAGTACGTGGTCGACTTCCTGCCCAAGGTGAAGGTCGAGGTGGCCGTCGACGACGGCCTGGTCGATCAGGTCATCGAGGCCATCTCGAAGGCCGCCAATACCGGGAAGATCGGCGACGGCAAGATCTTCGTCTCCGCCCTTGAACAGGCCATCCGCATCCGCACCGGCGAGTCCGGCGCGGACGCGCTCTGATTGGCCGACTGGAGGACTGAAAAATGGATTCAATGAACGCAGTGACTGAGGTCAGTTACGCCCTGGATACCTTCTATTTCCTGCTCTCGGGCGTGCTGGTCATGTGGATGGCCGTGGGCTTTACCATGCTCGAAGCGGGCATGGTGCGGACCAAGAACACGGTGGAGATCCTGGCCAAGAACGTCGGCCTGTTCGCCATCGCCTCGGTGATGTACCTGATCGTCGGGTACAACATCATGTACGACGGCTCGGCGAGCAGCATCATCCCCGGCCTGAGCTTCCTGGTCGGTGGCGACAATTCGGTGGAGGCCGCCGTGGCGGGTGATGCCTATTACTCCGACATGTCGGACTTCTTCTTCCAGCTGGTCTTTGCCGGTGCGGCGATGTCCATCGTCTCCGGTGCCGTGGCCGAACGGATGAAGCTGTTCGCCTTCCTCGCCTTCGCGGTGGTGATGACGGCCGTCATCTACCCGGTGCAGGGCTACTGGAGCTGGGGTGGGGGCTTCCTCGACGAGCTGGGCTACCTGGACTACGCCGGTTCCGGCATCGTCCACATGGCCGGTGCCGCCGCCGCCCTGGCCGGTGTCATCCTGGTCGGTTCCCGCAAGGGCAAGTACGGGCCGAAGGGTGAGATCAACGCCCTGCCGGGCTCCAGCATGCCGCTGGTCACCCTCGGCACCTTCATCCTCTGGATGGGCTGGTTCGGCTTCAACGGCGGTTCCGAGCTGAAGGTCTCCGATGTCGAATCGGCCAACAACGTCGCCCAGGTGTTCACCAACACCAACATGGCGGCGGCCGGTGGCGTCATCGCGGCGCTGATCACCTCGAAGCTGCTGTTCGGCAAGGTCGACCTGACCATGGTGCTCAACGGCGCCCTGGCCGGCCTGGTAGCCATCACCGCCGAGCCGCTGATGCCCTCCGCCTTCCTGGCGATCATCATCGGCGCCATCGGTGGGGTCATCGTGGTCTTTGCCATCCTCGGCCTCGACCGGCTGCGGCTGGATGACCCGGTGGGCGCCATCTCGGTCCACGGCGTGGTCGGCATCTGGGGTGTGCTGGCGGTGCTGCTGTCCAACCCGGATGCGACCTTCATGGGTCAGATAGTGGGCATCATCAGCATCTTCGCCTGGGTCTTCCTGGCCAGCCTCGCGATCTTCGCCATCATCAAGGCGGTCATCGGCCTGCGGGTGGACGAGGAACACGAGTACGAGGGCATGGACCAGTCCGAGTGCGGTATGGAGGCCTACCCCGAGTTCACGCAGTCGGGCAAGTAAGTCCCGTGTGAACTGACAACCGCTCTCCACTGAGCCTTGGGCGCCTTCGGGCGCCCTTTTTTGTGATCCATATCACCTTTCCAGCGCCCGGGCGGGAACGGGAGAATCGTTTGGGCAGAGGTTGGACAGGGTGGCATTCATGATCTGGATCAAGCTGGTATACTGAAAGGAACATCACCAACCACTCCTCGGGTGGTTGCGCGGAACGCCCGGCATGGAACCTGCCGTGTCGGGCCCCGACAAGACGACATCAGGGGCGGCACCGCACGTCGGCGCCGCCCCTGTGCTTTTGCAGAGGACGGATCCCGATGCGGGTGAATACCCCGGTAACCGGCAGATACTACGACCACGCCCCCGACAAGGTGATCATCTCGGCCACCGATCCCGAGGGCTACATTACCTACGTCAACGACGACTTCGTCGAGGTCAGCGGTTTCGAGCGCGACGAACTCATCGGCGAACCGCAGAACATCGTCCGCCACCCGGACATGCCGCCGGCGGCCTTCGAGGACATGTGGCGCACACTGAAGGCCGGCGATGCCTGGATGGGCCTGGTCAAGAACCGCTGCAAGAACGGCGATCACTACTGGGTGGATGCCTACGTCACCCCGTTGTGCGACGGCGATACCGTCATCGGCTACGAGTCGGTGCGGATGAAGCCCCGACCGGAGGAGATCGCTCGCGCGGAGAAGCTCTACGCCCGGCTCAATGCCGGCAGGAGCGCGCGTCTGCACCGCCTTCCCCTGGGCCTGAAGGGGCGTCTGGGGCTGGGTCTCGCCGGCATCACGGTGCCGTTGCTGGCGGCGGGCCATCTGGCGGGGCTGGACCCGGTCTGGCTGGGGGGCGGGGCGGCGTTCGCCGTGATCGCCGCCGGCATCGTGGTGCCGTGGGTCACGCGACCCATCGGCGAGGTCGCGGCGGAGAGCCGGACGATCATCGACAACACGCTGGCGCGCAGGGCGTATGCCGGCTCCAACGATGAGACCGGCCAGTTGAGAACGGCCATGAAGGCGCTGGATCAACGCCTGCGGACGGTCCTCCACCGCACCGAGCATGCCTCCCACGAGGTGGCGGAGCACGCCGATTCGGCGGCCAGTTTCGCCGAGCAGAACACCCGCGGCATGGAGGCGCAGCAGCAGGAGACACGCAAGCTGGTGGCGGCGGTGGACGAGATGGTCACCACCATCCAGGAGGTGGCGCGCAATGCCCACGAGGCCGCCGACTCGGCGCGCGAGGCCAATGAGGCCAGCAGCGAGGGCAAACTGGTGATCACCGAAATGGTGCTGGCCATCGACACCCTCTCCGATGAGGTCGGCAAGGCCTCCCGCTCCATCGCCCGCCTGGCGGAAGACAGTCAGAGCATCAGCAAGGTCGTGGACGTGATCAACGAGATCGCCGAACAGACCAATCTGCTGGCGCTGAATGCCGCCATCGAGGCGGCGCGGGCCGGCGAGGCCGGGCGCGGCTTTGCGGTGGTCGCCGACGAGGTGCGCACCCTGGCCTCACGGACCCAGTCCTCCACCGGCGAGATCCGCTCCACCGTGGAGCACCTGCAGAGCGGCATCGCCGAGGTGGTCGGGGTGATGGAGTCGAACAGCGAGCAGGCCGAGAAGAGCGTCGAGCAGGTGGCCGAAACCGGCGAGGTGCTGGCCCGGATCACCGGTGCGGCGGAACGGATCAACGAGATGAATGCCCGCATCGCCTCCTCGGCGGAGGAGCAGTCCTCGGTGGCCGAGGAGATCCATCACAACATCGACAGCATCGGTCAGCGCTCCGACGAGACCCTGGCGGCCAGCCGTCAGGGGCAGGAATCCAGCCGGGAGTTGTCAGAACTGGCCACCGATCTGGAGCGGCTCATCCACCGCTTCCAGTAGCAGCCGGGACCGTCTCAGGTGCGGACGTCGTGCTTGTGCACGGCGTCGTGGTTGCCCCAGTCCGCCAGGTTGTCCACGTGAACCCCCAGCCACCAGAGGGTGCCGATGCTGTCTTCGGTCTGGCCGCCGACCAGCTGCTGATCGCCCTCGAGCATGATGTGGGGCGCGAAGGCTTCGGCCCCGGCACGGCTGCGGAAAACATGCCACTGGACGATGTTGTCCTCGCCGTGACCGGTGGGGAGGGGGCGGGGCTGGTCGAGGAAATGCGTGTCGGTCATGGGTCGTCCCCTGTAGCGATTGGTAACCGCAAGTCTAGATCAGATCCCCCGGCGGTGCGCCGGGGAGCGAATGTTCAGGTGGGCGGTAGCTGGCAGGCGGCCTCGGAGTCCAGCGGGATGTCGTGGACCACGAGGACCGGCTGCTTCGCGTGGCGCACCAGCCACTCGGTGGCGGAGCCGGAGAGGAAGTTGGCGATGCCGCTGCGCCCGCGCGTGCCCATGACGATCATGTCGGCGCCCCACTCGTCGGCGTGATCGCGGATCGCCTCGGCCGGGTTGCCCACGGCGAAGGCGATCTCGTCATCCCCCAGGGCCCAGGTGCGCAGCCGCTCCAGCGCCTTCTCTTCCGCTTCCCGCCGCACCTCGCTGGTGTGGACCGGCGAGCCGGTGTGGCGCGACTGCTCCGCCAGCTGCTTGGGGTTGAGTACATGCAGGAGCCGCTTGGTGCCCCCCTGGCAGAACTGGCGGGCGACGGCCAGAGCCTCGGCGGAGGCCGGCGAGAAGTCGATGGGGATGAGCACGCGACGGTTCATGGAAGTCCTCGTTGTGTGGTGGTGCGGCCCGTCTTTGCGGTGCGGCGTCTTGAAGCCGATCCGGCGGGCATTCTACAATGGGCGGCTT
>CAZGJO010000127.1:0-6353 GCA_964525685.1 uncultured Ectothiorhodospiraceae bacterium
GAGCGCGCCGATCTCATCATCGTGGTCGGCGGCGACGGCACCCTCCTCAATGCAGCCCGCAGCCTGGCCGACTACGCCCCGCGGCTGGTCGGCGTGAACCTGGGTCGGCTCGGCTTCCTCACCGACATCTCCCCGGACCACCTGGAGGACCGCCTGGAAGCGGTATTCGAGGGCCACTACCACCAGGAGCCGCGCTTTCTGCTGCGCGCGCGCATCGAGCGCGACGGCGAGATCATCAGCGAGAGCAATGCCCTCAACGACGTGGTGATCCACAAGTGGGACATCGCCCGGATGATCGAGGTGGAGGCCTTCGTCGACGGCCAGTACGTCTACACCACGCGCGCCGACGGGCTCATCGTCTCCACGCCCACCGGCTCCACCGCCTACGCCCTCTCCGGCGGCGGCCCCATCCTGGAGCCGGCGCTGGATGCCATGGTGCTGGTGCCGATCTGCCCGCATACCCTGTCCAACCGGCCCATCGTCATCGGCGGCCAGCGCCATGTGAGCCTACGGATCAGCGACAACAGCCAGCCCAAGTCGCAGCTCACCTGCGACGGCCAGCTGAACACCGAGCTCGTCCCCGGCGACCGGGTCCACATCGAGAAGCGGCCCGAAGCCCTGCGCCTGATCCACCCGGACGACCACGACCACTACGAGATCCTGCGCGCCAAGCTCAACTGGGCCGGCTCGCTGTAGGGCGGCGCGCCGGTCGACCAAACCTTGATCCCGGTTCTTGTCGACGACCACGGGAACGCCGCATACTTGCCGCCATGCTTCAGCAGATCCACATTCGCGACTTCGCCATCGTCGACCGGCTCGAACTCGAATTCGGGCCCGGTCTGACCGTGCTCACCGGCGAGACCGGTGCCGGCAAGTCCATCCTCCTGGACGCCCTGGGCCTTGCCCTGGGGGATCGCGCCGACAGCGATGCCGTCGCCCATGGCGCCGAGCGGGCCGAGATCAGTGCCGAGTTCGACCTCGGTGACATCGCCGATGCCCGGGCGTGGCTGCGGGATCAGGAGCTCGACGACGCCGACGACCCCGCGCTGGCCCGGATCCGCCGTACCATCTCCGCCGATGGCCGCTCGCGCGCCTGGATCAACGGCCGCCCGGCGGCCATCGCGGCCCTGCGCGAACTCGGCGAGCTGCTGGTGGACATCCACGGGCAGCACGCCCACCAGTCACTGCTGCGCAAGGAGGCCCAGCGACAGCGGCTGGACGACTTCGCCGGCCACCCCGAGCTGCTGGAGCGGGTCGCGTCCACCTGGCGCGAGCAGCGCAAGCTGCGCGACGAGCTGGAGAACCTGCGCCAGGCCAGCGAGGATCGCGAGGCGCGCCGGGAGCTGCTCGCCTATCAAGTCCAGGAGCTGGAGGCGCTGGATCTCGGCGCCGATGAACCGGCGGAGCTGGAGGCGGAACACCAGCGGCTCGGCCACGCCCGGCGCCTCATCGAGGCGTGCGAGCGGGCCATGGCCACCCTCTACGAGGGTGACGACACCACCGTCACCACCCTCCTGGGCCAGATCAACGGAGAACTGGAGGAGCTGCAGGGCGTGGACGCCGGACTCGCCCCGGCGGTGGAGCTGCTCAATTCCGCCGCGGTCCAGGTCCGCGAGGCAACCAGCGAGCTGCGCCACTACCGCGACGGACTCGATCTCGATCCCGGCCGCCTCGAGGAGGTGAACCAGCGCCTGGACACCATGCACGAGCTGGCCCGCAAGCACCGCTGCGAGCCGGCGGAACTCCCCGAGCTGCTGCCGCGCCTCCAGGAAGAGCTGGCCGGTCTCGACCACGCGGGCGAACGGCTGGACGGCCTGCAGGCGGAGCTCGACGCCGCCCGCGCCGCCTACGACGCCGCCGCCGCCGAACTCACCGCGTCCCGCCGGCAGGCCGGCGAACGGCTCGCCGCCGAGGTCAACGCCCACCTGGAAGAACTCGGCCTCGGCGGCGCCACCTTCGAGGTGGAACTGGCCCCGCTGGACCAACCCGGCGCCCACGGGGCCGAAGGGGTCCAGTTCCTGGTCACCACCAACCCCGGTCAGCCACTGAAGCCGCTTCAGCGTGTCGCCTCCGGCGGCGAGCTGGCGCGCATCAGCCTGGCCATTCAGGTCATCACCGCGCGCAGCGCGCGGATCCCGACCCTGGTCTTCGACGAGGTCGACGTCGGCATCGGTGGCGGCGTGGCGGAGAAGGTCGGGCGCCGGCTCCGGGAGCTGGGGGTCGATCAGCAGGTCTTCTGCGTCACCCATCAGCCACAGGTGGCCGCCCAGGGCCACAACCATTTCCAGGTCAGCAAGGAGAGCGACGACGGCGCCACCCGCACCGGTTTCCGGGCGCTGGACGACGGTCAGCGGGTCGTGGAGGTGGCGCGCATGCTCGGTGGGGTGGAGATCACCTCGCAGACGCTGGCCCATGCGCAGGAGATGATCGAGCGGGCGCGCGAGGAGGCGATGGCGCGCGGAGCCTGATGGTGCGCCGCCTCAGCCCTTCGTCTAATCGCGGCAATCGGGACAGACCCCGTAGATGTAGAGGCAGTGGCCGGTCATCTCGTAGCCGAAGCGATCGGCGATGGCCTGCTGACGCTCCTCGATGACCTCGTCCATGAACTCGTCGATGCGCCCGCAGCGCACGCAGAGCATGTGGTCATGGTGCTCCGCCTCGCTGAGTTCGAAGACCGAGTGGCCCCCCTCGAAGTGGTGGCGATCCACCAGGCCGGCGGCCTCGAACTGGGTCAGCACCCGGTAGACCGTGGCCAGCCCGATCTCCTCACCGGATTCGAGCAGCGCCTTGTAGACCCCCTCGGCGCTCAGATGGCGATCCGTCGAGCTTTCCAGGACCTCCAGGATCTTGATGCGCGGCAGGGTGGCCTTGAGGCCCAGTTTCTTCAGTTCCTGGCTTTGCACGGGGTCCCCTCGTCTGTAAGATCGCAGTGTCTGTCCACTATTTAGAAGGCGTCTGAATCCTAAATGCAACGGCTTCTCGTTACAACCACGCTCGCCGCGGGCCTTCTCGCGGGCTGCGCCATCCACCAGCCCGATGTCCAGCAGGGCAACTTCATCACCCCGGAGATGCGTGAGCAGGTCGAGCCGGGCATGAGCGCCGAGTCGGTCCGCCGTACCCTCGGGACGCCGAAGCTGGTCTCGCCGCTGGATCCCGAGCACTGGATCTACCCCTATATCTATTACCGGGGCGGTGAACGGGTGGAAGAGTACGCCCTGCGGGTCACCTTCGACGACGACGGCCGGGTGGCGGACATCACCGGCGACATCCCGCCGGAGGGTCGACAGGCCGAGCTCGCCGCCGAAAGCGATGCCGACGGCGCCGCCGACCCCACCGACCCGGGGGCACCGGTCCCCCGGCAGGAGGGCCAGCCGCCCGGCGGAGAACAGCCACCCGGCCAGCCCATGCCGGGCCCCACCGGAGGCCCGGGTCGTTTCTGAGCCGCCCTTGAGCCGTTCGGGGGCTTCTCAGGCCTCGGGTGCGTCCGGGGTCCCGGCCCCGTCGGCGTCCTGTCCCCCGGAACTCCCCGCATCGGCGGCCTTGCCGCCCCCCTTGCCGGTCTTCTTGCCCTCGGCAGCCCGCTGACGACGCACCTCCTTGGGATCGGCGATGAGCGGCCGATTGATCTCCACCCGGTCCCCCGGTCGCAGCACCTGATCGGCCTTGACCAGCTTGCCGAAGATGCCGAGCTTGTTCTCCCCGCCCGGATCGATATCGGGGAACTGCTCCAGGATCCCGGAGCGCTCCACCGCCTCCCGGACGGTGGTGCCCTCCTCCACCTCCAGGCTCAGCAGGACCTGCTGCTTGGGCAGGGCATAGGCCACCTCCACCGTGATCAGGCGGGGGGAATCATCGGTGCCCGGCGCCGTATCAGCGGCCATAGACCGCCTCCGCCCGCTTGCTGAAGGACTCGACCAGGCTGTTGGCCACCTGGCTGAAGACCGGCCCCATGGCCATGCCCACCACCCGACTGCTGAAGTCGAAGGTCAGATCCAGGGTCGTCCGGCAGCCATCCTCGCCCAGCGGGTCGAAGCGCCAGAACCCCTCGAGCTGCTTGAAGGGGCCGTCCACCAGGCGCATCTCGATGAGCGTCGGGTAGTGAAGCAGGTTGCGCGTGGTGAAGGCCTTGTGGATAGAGCCATAGGCCAACTCCAGCTTGCCCACCACCTGGTCCTCGTCACGTTCCAGTTCCGTCGCGCAGCGGCACCACGGCAGGAACTCCGCATAGCGGGAGACATCGTCCACCAGCGCGAACATCTGCTCGGCACTGTAGGGCAACAGGGCACTGCGGTTGATTTGCGTCATACCATCCGTCGTTCAGTGGGATTCGGGGCGGGCGCCTCCGCGGCGACGCGAAGGCGCTGAACGGGCTCAGATCACCTCGATGGCGTTGAGGAAGACCGCGACCACCCCGATGGGTGTGATGAATCGAATCAGCGTATACCAGAGGGTGAAGCGCCCGCCACCGAGACCGATCTCCTCCATGACATCGGACTTCGGCAGCACCCACGCCACGAACAGGGCGATGAGCAGGCCACCCAGCGGCAGCATCACGTTATTGGTGGTGAAATCGATGAACTCGAACCAGTTCATGCCGAAGAAGAAATCGACATCCGCGGCCACATTGAACGACACCACCGAGGCCAGCCCCACCAGCCAGATGGCCGCCACCGCCGTCCAGGCCGACGTCTTCCGACTCCAGGCGCGGTTCTCGCTGAAATAGGCCACCAGCGGCTCGATGAGCGAGATGGCCGAGGTCCACGCGGCGAAGACCAGCAGCACGAAGAAGACGGTGGCGAAGAAGGTCCCCGCCGGCATCGCGCCGAAGGCCAGCGGGATGGTCTCGAAGACCAGCGCCGGTCCGCTCTCCACCTCCAGACCCAGGGCGAAGATCAGCGGGAAGATGGCGAGGCCGGCCAGGATCGCGACCCCGGTGTCCATGGCCACGATGGCCCCCGCCGTACGCGGAATGGAGGCGTGCGAGGCCAGGTAGGAGCCGTAGACCATGATCGCGCCCATGCCGAGGCTCAGGGTGAAGAAGGCCTGACCCATGGCGGCGAGGAAGGTCTGCGGCCCGATCTGCGAGAAGTCCGGAGCGAAAAGGAACGCCACCCCTTCGGCAAAGCCGCCGCTGCGCGCGGCGTAGACCACCAGCACGACGAGCAGCAGCAGCAGGGCCGGCATGAGGATCCGCACCGCCCGCTCGATGCCGCTCTGCACCCCCCGGGCCACGACCAGGCCGACCATCAGCATGAAGACCGTGTGCCAGAAGACCAGCACCGCCGGGTTGGCCACCAGATCCGCGAAGACCGCCTCGGTATCCTGCAGCGCCGCGCCGTCGAAGACTCCCAGGGCCGCCTCGACCACGTAGGCCAGCGACCAGCCGGCCACCACGCTGTAGAAGGAGAGGATGAAGAACCCGGCGATCACCCCCAGCCAGCCGGCATAGCGCCACCCGACCCAGTGGCCGCCCAGCCGGGCCAGGGTGCGGAAGCTGTTGATGGGACTCTGGCGCCCGCGCCGCCCGATGGCGATCTCGGCCATCATCACCGGCAGCCCGATGAGGGCGATGCAGAGCAGATAGACCAGCACGAAGGCGCCGCCGCCGTTCTCCCCCACCATGTAGGGGAAACGCCAGATGTTGCCGAGCCCCACCGCCGAGCCGGTGGCCGCGAGGATGAAGGCCCAGCGCGTTGTCCATTGGGTATGGTAGGTGCTCTCTGCCGACATGGATCCTCCCCCCGGAATTTTTCGGCATTGTGAGCCAAACGGACGCAGCCCTCAACTTCACGAATTGATACAATGCCTTCATGGCCAAGACGAAGAAGAAGCCGGCGGGCGACGACAGCACCATCGCCGTCAACCGCAAGGCGCGACACGACTACACCATCGAGGAGACCTTCGAGGCCGGTCTGGTCCTGGAGGGCTGGGAGGTCAAGGCCCTGCGCGCCGGTCGCGCGCAGATCCAGGAGGCCTACGTCCTCGTGCACCACGGCGAGGCCTTCCTGCTGGGCGGGCTCATCAATCCGCTGCCCACCGCCTCCACCCACATCAACCCCGATCCCCAGCGCACCCGCAAGCTGCTGCTCCACCGCCGGGAACTGGCCCGGCTCATCGGCGCCACCGAGCAGAAGGGCCATACCGTCGTGCCGCTGAAACTCTACTGGAAGCGCGGCAAGGCCAAGCTGCTCATCGGCCTCGCCAAGGGCAAGAAGAAGTACGACAAGCGCGCCGACATCAAGGAACGCGACTGGCAGCGCGACCGCGCCCGGATCCTCAAGCAGAACCAGCGCTGAGCCGCGGGGCCGGAAATGGGGACTGTCCCCGCGCGGACTGTCCCCAATTCCGGCCCC
>CAZGJO010000128.1:0-1516 GCA_964525685.1 uncultured Ectothiorhodospiraceae bacterium
TCGCCCTTGCCCTCCCAGCTCGCGGACAGGCTGATCTCCAGCGAGGCCGGGTTGAACAGGCAGGGCAGCTTCTTCCCGGACTCGGTGTGGAGGTAGGCCTTCTGATCGTTACCAGCCATGTCAGCGTCCTCCTCGTGGGCCACGCGGGCCTGCGGTGGTGGAACGGGCGGTGGGCGCGGTGGGCGCGGTTGGCGCGGTTGGCGCGGTTGGCGCGCTGGCGGTCGCGGCACGCAGGACCGCCAGCGGGTCACGGTCGGTGCGGGCCTCCACCGGAGCTACGGCGTGGGGCTCCCCCCGGGCGGATCTGGCCAGGCCCCCGGGCCCGGTGTCCGGGCCGAGGCCGGAGCTGGCACCGCGATGGACGATCAGGGGCAGGCCGCGTGGCAGGGGCTCGTCCGCCGCGCGCTGGCGGCGTCGGCGCAGTGCGGCTGCATAGCGGGCCAGGGCCGGATCGAGCCCCGCGGGCAGGCCTGTCTCCGCGCGGTCCGCTCCAGCACGCACCCCTTCGGGCAGCGCACCCACCACGGGATCCGCAGCCGGGTGTCGGTCGGTGGCCCCGACGCCGAGGTGGCGCGCGGTGGCGGTGGCGCCTGCTGCCGCCGAGGGACGGGCGCGCAGGGAACCGAGCTGCGGCAGCGATCGGAGCGTTCGCACGATCCGCACGGGCTCAGAAGGGGAAGGTGAGGGCGTCGAAGCCATGGTGCGCCACCTCCAGTTCCTCGGTCGGGACCTCGTCCTGGCTGTTCGCCAGGCTCGGTCCGGTCCAGCGCACCGGGATCGCGTCGTGGACGACCCACGACCGCAGGCGCGAACCGGTCCCGGAGATCATCGTGATGCCGAGCGTGGCCCGGGACACCTTCCCCTTGGCGGCGGCGCCGACCACCTCCGTCTCCTCGAACCACACGAACAGCGAGTTCTCCCAGGTCACCCCGCGCTTGAGGACGAGGTTCGGGTAGGTGATGCGGGTCGGCAGCTTGTGGGAGAAGCCGTTCATGCCGCCCTCGGCGAACTCCTCGACCTCGACGCTCACCTCGAGGCCTTCGACCTCGGTGAAGCGCCCCACCGGCAGCCCGTCGATCTCCACCACGAAGGCCCCGCTGACCGATCCAGCGCGCTGGAGGAGGTGATCCATGGGCATCGCGAACTCCGATGTGGCGTGCCGACGGTCGTCGGGTGGCGGGGTGGGCGGGCACGGTGGGCGGGCACGGTGGGCGGGTGCTGCGGGATCGCAACGGGCGTTGCGCGGGTCACGAGGCGGATCGGCGCCGCTCCAGGTCGCCGACCAGCCCGATCAGGCGGTTGCGCGTGGGGTGGTCGAGGTCGAGGAGTTCGGCCAGATCCCAGTGGAGGTGGTATGCGAGGTAGGTCATCTCCTCCCACAGCCGGTCGGGCGGATAACGACGCATGGAGGTGCCTTACGCCGGTCGGCCGGTGGAACGGCCGACCTCCTCGATGCGGGACCGCCGGGGTGTGGGCAGTTCCATCTCTTCCTCAGCGTCCTGGGCAGCGTCCTGGG
>CAZGJO010000128.1:1616-6317 GCA_964525685.1 uncultured Ectothiorhodospiraceae bacterium
CCATCGTGCGCGTACTCGCCGTACGCCTCGTCGGGCCCCGTTGCGACCACGGTGGCCAGGGGGCCGAGTCGACCGGAGCCCGGCGCCGACTCCGGCGCGGTGGTCGCGGCCGGATACTCGCCGCCCGCGGACGCCTCCTCCATGGTCGTAGGCCGGGGCCTGTGCGCGTCCGGTGGTGCCGGGCGGATCGGTGCCGGAGCCCGGCGACCCTCGAGGGCACGCTCGATCTCCTGGTCCGTCCCATAGTTGATGGCGGCGTAGACGTCCTGCAGGTAGGCCAGATCGGCGGCGAACAGCCCCTCGATGTCCTTCGGGTGCAGCCGGCTGCGCTCCCCCAGGCGGGTGATGACGCGGGAGAGCACGATCACGGTGAGGTAGGGATCCTCGGGATCCTTCACCTTGGGGTCGCTGAGCGGTTCGAGTTCGTCCCGGGCCGTAGCCAGGCGCATCGTTCCGTCCCGGTGCAGCTGGTCGTCCTCCACCAGGCCCTTCGGCAGGGTGAAGCGGTACTCGGTCTTCAGTGACGGCACGGGACAACCCCTTGGTGAGCCCGGGACCGTCGGCTGGCGACCACCGCGCCAACGGCCCCGGGTGATGTGCTACTGCTCAGCCGACACGCTCGAGGTACTCGTGGGTGATGGTGATCTCTTCGATCACGATCTCATCGGAGCCTGCATCCATGTCGGACGCGGACCAACTCGAGATCCACGCGCTCTCGAAGTTCCACCGGCCGGCCTCCTCACCACCGGTCCCGTACAGCACCACGGAGCCGTTGTGTCGCTCCACGGCACCATCCAGCACCGTCTGGTACCAGTCGACCAGGGAGTTGTCGGCCGACAGGCCGCGCGAGAGGGTGATGTCGTTGTAGGAGATGCGGCCGGGACGCTTGCGCGTCACCACCTTGCCGTCTGAGAGGGTGTCCTGGAACTCCACCACCTCGGCCTCATACCCCAGCCCACCGACGCCGGTGAACCGCGCGATCTCCACGCCTTCGATCTCGAGGGCGAAGAGCGAGCCCATAAACTCGAAATAGCCGTCGTTCGCTTCTTCCATCGTGCTTCCTCCTGGTTGGCGGCCTGTGCGGCCGTTCGTCGCAGACGTTCCTGTCCTGCGTTCCTGTCCTGCGTTCCTGTCCTGCTGCGAGGAGCACCGATGCTCTCCTCAGGCCGGCGCCCGGTGGACGCCGGCCGGTGGTGCACCGCACCCGCCTAGCTCTCCTTGAACTGGCTGATGCGGAAGATGACGAACTCAGCCGGCTTCACCGGCGCGATCCCGACCTCGACGATCAACTTGCCCTCGTCGATGGACTCGGGCGGGTTGTTCTCCGCGTCGCACTTGACGAAGAAGGCCTGGTCAGGGGTAGCCCCGAACAGCGCTCCGTCACGCCACAGACCACGCAGGAACGCGGAGACCGTCCGCTTGACGCCTTCCCACAGCTTCTGGTCGTTCGGCTCGAACACGACCCACTGGGTGCCGTCCATGATGGCCTGCTCGACCATGTTGAACAGCCGTCGCACGTTGATGTAGCGCCAGTCGGAGTCCGAGGAGAGGGTGCGGGCACCCCAGATCCGGATGCCGCGGGTGCCGAAGGGGCGGATGCAGTTGATCCCGATCGGGTTCAGCAGACCCTGCTCCGCCTTGGTCAGCGGCAGCTCCACGTCCAGCGCGCCGCGGATGACCTCGTTCGCCGGAGCCTTCCAGACCCCGCGCGACTCATCGACCCGTGCCCACAGACCGGACATGTGACCCGACGGCGGGACGAGGATCTCATCGTCACCGTTGGTGGGGACCGGGTTGGCGACCTTGATCCAGGGGTAGTAGAGGGTCGCGAAGGCGGAGTCGTACATCGCGACGTCGCTGCGCCACTCCTTGATGTCCTGCACGCCCATGCCGGGCGGCGCATCGAGGACCGCCATGCGGTTGGCCTGCGCCTCGCAGTGGTTGATCAGCGCGGTCTGCACCGACTTCCACATCCCGAGGTCGACGGAGCCGTCCTCCTTGGTGGCCGCGGTGACGAGGTCAGGAACCACCACCATGGTGACGTCATCGGCGATGACCAGCCCGTTGATGCCCTGCCGCTTGGTCTCGGAGCCCGCGAACATCGGGGCCTTGACCTCCAGCGGCTCACGGGGTGCCGGCTCCAGCGCGTAGAGACCCGCCTTCGGCTGGGCGAGGGTGAGGTCGAGCTCGTCGGTGATGTCCACCTTGGTGGCGACCTTCACCCGCTCCGAGGTGGCGTTGACCGTCTCCACGACGTTGGTCGGACCGTCGGTCAGGGTCAGCCCGGCGAAGGACTCCACGACCACGCCGTTGTCGAGCACGGACAGGTCGAAGACGGGATCAGATTCCTCGCCGTCCTCGTCAGGCTCTGCTTCCGTGGGTTCGATGGCCACGGAGATGCCGTCCGCAGGCCCGATCGACTCGAACTCGAGCACCTCGCCGATCGCGCGGTCAGCGGCTGGCAGCGCGAGCTGTCCGGGGTCCTCCGAGGCACGGTTGTGCGGGATGCGGACGATGTAGCAGACCGAACCGCCGTTCAGGAACCAGCCGTACACCGAGTGCGGCAGCATGGCCCCCGGGACGAAGCCGCCGTACAACGACTCGTACTGGGTCCAGCTGGTGACCAGCCGCGGCTTGAGACCGTCGGGGTCGGTTGGGTCGTCGTCCGGTGCCTTCTCCGTGAAGCCGACGAAGGCGGCGATGGCGGTGGCGCCCGCCGACAGGCTCGCCGAGCCGGACGGCACCTCCTCGATGTAGACCCCTGGGGTCAGGTAGCTTGGCATTACTTCCTCCGTGGGTGATGCTCACCCGGATCGTTGTTCGTGGTGTGGATCGGATGTCCCCGCGTGAAGCCGCAGGCGACGGTTTCGGCTGTGCGTACGGGATGACCCTCCTTGGCTCACGGGACCATCACGGTGAACTGCCCGGGCACCACCACGGAGACCACACCACCGAAGGCGCAGGTGGCCTTCGAGCTGTTGTTCAACGCAGGGTTGCCCCCGACCATCACGGTCGGTGAACCAGGTGCCCACGGCGCCGGGATGTTCGGCAGGCACGGCATCGGGGTAAGCACCCCCATGGCCGCCGAGGTCGCCGAGGCGACCTGCGGGTTGGACAGCGAGGTACACATCGCGAAGGGCGGGATGTTGACCATGGGCTTGTTGTCCATGATCGACGCCGCCGGGGGACCGCCCGCGTTGGTCATCGCCATCGGCAGGACGTTGAGCGCCGAGGGCGCGGTTCCGAAGGTGCACAGCAGTTGCGCGCCACCGGTGACGAGCTGTCCCATCGATCACTCCTGCTCGTGGTCGGCGGCCGGCCCGGCGGTGGCGGGCGCGTCCTGTTCCTCGGGGGCCGGGGCCCCGCCAGCGCCTGGATCGTCGTCGGATGCGACGTCGTCACCCTCCGGATCCGCCACCTCGTCACCGTCAGCAGCCCCGTCGGTGGCAGCGGGGGGCAGGGGCGGGCGCACCGGGATCTCCTTCGTGCCGGCCACGAGCGAACCCGTGACCTCGTCCCGGTCGGGGAAGACCAGCACGCACACGATGTCGCGGTCACCGTCGACGTTCCAGCCGTCGAAGCTCGGGAGGAGATAGGAGAACAGCACTCCGTCGGCGAGGGAGAGCTCGAAACGCTCCTCCAACTCCTGCGGGCACGCCGCATCGGCGAACGCTGCGACACCGGCTGCGCCCGGGTAGGCGTCATCAAGGTGGGTGACGACGGCGAACACCTCCTGCCGATGCGCCTCGTCGCACGGCACCACCGGCAGGTGGCTGACCTCCCCGGAGACGTCCGGGTCGGGGTCCAGGCAGTCGCCCGGCTGCAGTTCGAGCACCGAAACCTCACCGGGATTGATGACCACGCCGGCCTCGTCGCGAACAGGCTCGTCGGTACAGGCCGCCACGAGCAGCGCGAGGCCGACCAGCACACTGCTGGCCTGCCAACGTCCGCCGCGGTTGCTCATCGACACCTATCCCCTTGGGGGCACCCCATGCGAGGTTCGAGGGAACCTCGGGGCTTTCACTTCCGTTTACTATAGCGAGTTTACAGGTTCAGGGCAAGACATCTCTCACCCTGCGCGCGCGGCTCATGTCGGCACCCCCGGGCGCGGCCACTCACAGCGTTCACCAGCTACGGACTGTGCACCAATCGCTTGCGCTGCTCAGCTCCGTCACTTATAGTGACCATATTGCGGATGGCGCAGCGATGCTCCAGAAGCTGAGTCGGTACCTCGTCGCATCGGCTGTCATCGGAACCGCGGTGGCTGCTGGGTGGCAAGTGGTGCCCCTCCTCTTCGGAGGCGTCGCGGCGGCAGTCCTCGGTGTGATCATCGCGGGGCTGACGGCCCCCGCGCCCGCACAGCGGCAGACAGTCTCCCGTCCCGGGGACACCCCCGATCCCCTGACGGGCCCCCCCCGCTTGTTACCTGGCGGGGGGGCTTCGCTGTCCCTCCACGTCGACGGGCGCCGGCTTCGAGTTCCCCGCCCGTCCGAACAGCGACCCGGTACCGGGGCGCACGAACGCGACCGGTGACCTGCTCCACGGCCCTCGGTCCGTGTCAGCCCGCCCTCTGCCGCTGACCTGCTCCACGGAGCCCGGTCCCCGGGCTGCACGGCCTCAGCCGGTGATCGCCTCCGCTGCCGTCATCGGCGGCGAGAACAGGTACCCCTGGAAGAGGTCAACCCCGAGATCGATCAGACA
>CAZGJO010000129.1:0-6308 GCA_964525685.1 uncultured Ectothiorhodospiraceae bacterium
CGTCAGGCGGCGAAACGGGGCCTTTCTCGTTCTACTGGTAGAAGAAGTACAGCATGGTCACCAGCACCACCAGGAAGATGATGCTCATGCCCGACCCGGCCCGCATATAATCGGCGTTGCGGTAGCCGCCCGGCCCCATGATCAGGGCGTTCACCTGATGGGTGGGGATCAGGAAGGAGTTGGAGGTCGCCAGTCCGACCACCAGGGCGAAGACCATGGGATCGGCTCCCGCCTCGGCCCCGCCGGCCCCCTGTGCCATGGCGATGGCCAGCGGGACCAGCAGCACCGTGGCGCCGACATTGGACATCACCAG
The DNA here is from genome assembly GCA_964525685.1 of uncultured Ectothiorhodospiraceae bacterium. GTDB lineage: Bacteria > Pseudomonadota > Gammaproteobacteria > Thiohalospirales > Thiohalospiraceae > Thiohalospira. Next base: position 314 of record CAZGJO010000129.1, read on the forward strand.
AGAGAAGAGTGTTGCCAGGATGGCGATGGCGGTCATGATCACGATGGGTTCGACGTCCCCGAGTATGTTCAGGGTCTCCTGGGCTACCCAGGCCGCGGTCTGGGTCTGCTCCATGACGATCCCCAGCGGTATCAGCCCCGCCAGCAGGAAGACCGTGCGCCAGTCCACCGAGTCGTAGGCCTCGTCGATGGTCAGAACGCCGGTGAGGATGGTCCCCAGGGCGCCGGTCATCAGGGCCACCGAGAGCTGGATGTCGGTGAACAGGATCATGCCGATGGCCACCAGGAAGAAGAGGATGGCCCACGGCGCCTTGTGCTCGCGCAGCTCCTCCACCTCCACCGGGGTGGTGACGATGAAGTTCTGGTGGTCCTTCTGCAGCCGGCCGATCTTGTCGTGGAGACCGTGGACCAGCAGGGCGTCACCGGCGGCGAAGGGCTCGTCGGAGAGTTCGGAGCGCTTGACCTCGCCGCCGCGGGCGATGCCGACCAGGTCCACATCGTAGGTGTTGCGGAACTGCAGTTCGCGCATGGTCTTGCCGATGAGGCGCGAGCGCGGCGGGATGACCACCTCGGCCAGGCCGGCGTTGTTGGGCGCCAGATCCTCGGCGAACTCCTCCAGATCCGGCTGCATCTCCAGGCCGAAGTCGGCCGCGGCCCGCTCCACGTCCGCGCGTTGTCCGACCAGGGCGAGGGTGTCGTCCTTGCCGAACACGGTGGCGCGCCCCGGGGCGTAGATGTGGTCCTGGTTGCGCGCCATGGCGACGACGCTCACCTGGTAGTCCTTGCGCAGCCGCGCCGATTCGAGGTCCATGCCGGCCAGCCGGCTGTCGCCGGTCAGCGTCACCTCGAACGTTTCGGTGGGCAGGTCGTAGGTTTCGGCCAGTTCGGCGGAGTCGGTGGCGACGCTGTCGGTGGTGTTGGCGTTGGACGGCAGGATCCAGCGCCCGGCGATGATGAAGTAGATGATCCCCGCAGCGATCAGCGCCAGGCCGATGGGGGTCACCGCGAACAGGCTCCAGGACTCCTCGATGCCGCTGGTGTGCATCAGGTCGTTGAGCAGGATGAGGGGGCTGGAGCCGACCATGGTCACGGTGCCGCCGAGGATGGCGCAGAAGCCCATGGGCATCAGCAGGCGCGAGACGGGGATGCCGGTCTTCTTGGCGATGCGGGTGACCGCCGGCAGGAACAGGGCGGCGGCGCCGATGTTCTGCATGAAGCCGGAGATGACGCCCACCGTCGAGGAGATCCCGGCAGTGAGTCTCGCCTCGCTGTTGCCGCCGACGCGCACGATGGGACGCGCTACCCGGTTCATCACCCCGGTCTTGTCCAGCGCGGCACCGAGGATGATCACCGCGATGATCGAGATCACCGCGTTGGACGAGAAGCCGGAGAAGGTCTGGTCGAAGGCGATGAACAGCGCCTCGCCGGCATCGTCGGCGCGGCGCACCACCTGTTCCGGGAAGAACAGCAGGCCGAGCAGCGGCAGCGAGACCATGACGATGATGGCCACCACGTCCACACGGACAATCTCGGAGACGAACAGGAAGATGGTCGCGGCCAGGATGCAGAGGACCAGGATCATCTCCGGGGTGAGGGTCAGGGTCTCCATCATGGGCGGGGTTCCTCGCGTTTTTTAGCTTGTCTTTCGGGCCCGTTTATCGGGCCGCCTGGATTCGGGGGCGCCGCGGAGGTTGTCCGGCGACGATAGCCTGCCATTGTCTCACTCACGGGCGTGCGGCGCCAAGGCGCGAGCGGGTGACGGGCAGGAGGGCCGGTTTCGAAGAATCTGGACCAAGTCCAGTTGTGCGCCCGTTGGCGATTTTCCGGGCGAATAGACAAGGGAAAACAGCGTATCCCTTTTTTGTCAGTACCTTAAGATTATAATTGAATGCTTCTGTTTGTTGACAGGCTTGCGGCGGGGCGGCACTCTCGGTCGTGGGAACTCCGTGGGACAAGCCACAAGGCAAAAGGTTCGCGGGGTTGTTGATAAGAATACCTTGATTGGAGGAGGTTGGTATGCTCACGGGCATGAAAAGAACCGTATACGCCCTTCCGCTGCTGGTGGGGTCGGTTGGCCTCTTCGGTGGCCAGGCCGCGCTCGCCGATGGACACGACAGGACCCCGGTGGAGGTCCTCGAGGGTCTCATCGAGGCCGTTGATTCCGACTATCTGACTCAGAGTGAACAGAACCTGATGATGATGGCCGACAACCCGGCCCACTGGACCGCCGAGGACGGCGAAGCGCTGTTCCACGAGGCACGCGGACCCAACAACAAGTCGCTGGAATCCTGTGATTTCGGTAAGGGGCCGGGGGTGCTGGAAGGCGCCTATGTCGAGATGCCGCGGTATTTCGAGGACACCGGCAAGGTCATGGACCTCGAGTCGCGCCTCGTTCACTGCATGAAGACCATCCAGGGCTTCTCCGCGGATGATCCGGAGGTGAGGCAGCGCCACGGTTCCAATTCCGATCACATGAAGCTGCAGGCGTATATCGCCGAGCAGTCCAACGGCATGGAGTGGAACCCGTCCATGGACCATCCGGCCGAGCGTGCCATGCGCGACGCCGGTGAGGTGCTCTTCTATCGTCGCGCCGGCACCCACGACTTCAGCTGCGCCACCTGCCACACCCAGACCGGCAAGCGGGTGCGGGCTTCGGTGCTGCCCAACGTCAATATCCCGGAAGAGTGGAGCAAGGCGGTCTCCTGGCCGGCGTTCCGCGTGGGTCACGATAACCTGCGCAGCTCTCAGCACCGCGTGCGGGGATGCTACTACCAGATGCGCCAGCCCGGCGCGCTGCCGGGTACCCCGGCCTCCATCGCGCTGCTGTCCTACTGGACCGATCGGGCGAGCGGCCAGCCGGCCATCCTTCCCGACATGAAGCGCTGATCACCGGACGCCAACAGGAGAATCGAGAATGATCAAGAAGAGTTTCCCCCTGGCGGCCGGGCTGGCCGCATTCACCTCCGTGGCCCTTGTGACCGGGTGTGCCTCGGATTCCAAGCCGGATTACACCAGCATGTCGGCCGAGGAGCTGGCCGAGCATCTGGTCTTCGAGACCGAGAGCTTCCGCATGGACCAGGAGGTCCAGGAGGGCGGTCGCGCCGAGCAGCGCATGGTCCAGGACGAGATCCAGCAGGCCTGTTCGGTGGTCGGTGGCGGCAATCCGGACTCCGAGGCCCTGGCCCGGGTGGCCGAGCTGGCCCGCGATACCATCGAGTACCCCGAGGGGGGTATCGAGCTGGGTGACTGGGAGAAGGGGGCCGAGCTGGCCTGGTCCGGCTTTGGTTACCGCATCGGTCACAACTACGACAACCACGATCAGCGTGAGACCGGGGGCCTGTGCGTGAACTGCCACGAGATGCAACCGGATCGCATCGAGGGCACCATCGGCACCGACCTGACCGGGTACGGCCGTGAGCGCGGGGACAGCGACGCGATGATCAAGTTCGCGTACGACATGATGTACAACCCGCACGCGACCTTCGCCTGCACCGACATGCCGCGCTTCGGGGCCAAGGATCTGCTGGACAAGGACCAGATCCAGCACCTGCTGGCCTACCTGTTCGATCCGGAGTCCCCGGTCAACCAGGAGTAAGCGCCACCGCGTACAACACCAATAACGAGTGACACGCGACTCACCGCCTGCCCGGGCAACCGGTCAGGCGGTTTTTTTATTCCTCCCGTTCCTCCTGCATGCGCTCCAGTTCGTCGTGGATGCGCGCCTGTCGACGCAGCTCATCCAGACGGGCCTCCAGCCGCTGATCCAGGCGGTCGTCGTGGCTGGCGTCGAGGGCGTGGCGGAGCTGGCGGATGGCCTCGTGGGCGCGACCGCCCCGGCCGTAGTATTCGGCGAGGGCGGCGTGATAGCGGGCCACGTCGCCGCTGCCGGCCTCGGCGCGGGCCAGAAGCCGGTAGCTGTTGGGGCTGCGATCGTGACGGCGGACGTAATCGCGCAGCAGTCCGCGGGCCTCCACGGGGCGGTCCAGTTCCAGCAGCGTCTCGGCCAGGTGGAGGGTGGTGGCCTCGTTGCCGGGGAAGAGGTCCAGCGTGTCGCGGAAGCGGGCCAGGGCGCGCTGGTCCTCGCCCAGCTGCTGTAGCAGGCGACCCTCGGCCAGACGATAGGCCAGGCGGTCGGGGTCGTCCTCGCGCAGCGACTCGACGAGGGACAGCCCGCGTTCCGTCTCGCCATCGCGGGCCAGCACCAGGGCCAGGCCGTAGCGCGCCCACGGGGCGCCCTCCGTCTCCCGAATGGCCTCCTCGAAGGAGCGGCGGGCGGTGGCGGGTTCCCGGGCCACCATGACCTCCAGCCGTGCCTGGATGTGTTCGAAGTCGCCGTGATCGGGGGCCGGGCTGTAATCGAGCTGCTGGGCCCGGTTGCGCGCATCGGCGATGCGATTGAGGGTCACCGGATGGGTCATCAGGAATTCCGGCACCACCGAGGCGCCGAAGCGGTTGCTGGCCTGCAGACGCTCGAAGAAGCGCGGCATCCCCTCGGGGTCGAAGCCGGCGCGGGCGAGCATCTCCATGCCGACGCGGTCCGCCTCGCGTTCATTGGCCCGGGTAAAGGAGATCTGGTACTGGGTGGAGCCGGCGATGGTCGCCGCCAGGGCCGCCTGCCCCAGCTGCGGATCCTCGCCGCCCAGCAGGATGGCCGCGAGGATGGAGGCCGCCATGGGCACGCTCATCTCGTCGGCGGCCTCGCGTGCCCGCGCCAGATGGCGCTGGGTCACGTGGGCGATCTCGTGGGCCACGACGCCGGCGAGTTCGTCCTCCTCGCGTGCGGCGAGGACCAGGCCGGCGTTGAGGCCGATGTACCCCCCGGGGGCGGCGAAGGCATTGATGCGCGAATCGTTGACCACGAAGAAGTGAAAGTCGTCCGGTCGATGGCCGTCGGCGTGGGAGACGAGGCGGTTGCCCAGGGCACGGACGTAGGCGCGGATCTCCGGATCCTCGACGATCTCGACATGCTGCCGCAGGTTGCGCAGGAACTCCGCCCCGATGCGCGCCTCCTGTGCCGGGGACATGGCACGGTCGGCACTGGTGCCGAGGTCCGGGAGCTGGTAGGTGTGCGCGGGGAGAGGGGTGGCCAGCAGTGCGGCGACCAGCAGGGCCACCGGGGTCCGGCGGCGCACGGGGGAGCGGGTCCCGCGCGCACCGGCGGACGGGGGCGTCTTATTTGCCCTTGTGCGAGGCAGAGGAGTAACGCTCCATGGTGCTGCGATTCGCCCAGGTCTTGGCTTCGAGTACGGCATCGGGGACGTGGAACTGGTCCTGTTCGGCAACCTTCGCGGTCTTCACGATTCGGACAACGTCATCGTAGGCGAGTTTCAGCATCTTGCCGTCGCCGTTGGTGCGCCGGACGATCATGAAATCGTCGTGGGTCTTGAAGACGTAGATGCTGTCCGGGCGCAGCTTGCCGTTCTCGTCCTTGCGCGTGACCACATACCGGGTGTGTTCCTGGAAATCGTTCTTATCCACTGTTCGGCCCTCTGTCAGTTGACATGGTGTCTTCCACTACGTGCGGGAGAGACTCTAGCATGGTCGCAAAGGGGCGACAAACCGGGGATTAAGCGCACTTATGTCCCCCGTAGGCGATATGATGGGGAAGCGCTTGCGTTGGCCGTCGGGTTGTCATATAAAACCCCCTGCATATAAGCTTTGATTGTTTTACTTGAACATGCGCCACGCCCGGAGCCGGGGGTGGCATTTCACAACCTGAAGACCAGGAGTCCTACCATGGCTGACTTTGACCAGGAACTCGACGCATCCGGCCTGAACTGCCCCCTCCCCATCCTGCGCGCCAAGAAGACGCTCGCCGGCATGGAAGCGGGTCAGACCCTGCACATCATTGCCACCGACCCGGGTGCCATCAAGGACTTCGAGGCGTTTTCCAAGCAGACCGGCAACGAGCTGCTGGAGTCCAAGGAAGAGGGCGGCAAGTACTACTTCCTCATCAAGAAGGCCTGAACGACGACCGATCCTGTCCCGCCGGGCTC
>CAZGJO010000130.1:0-6153 GCA_964525685.1 uncultured Ectothiorhodospiraceae bacterium
ACCGGCGGTGTCGGGGTGCTGGTGGCGCTGGCGGTGCTCATGGATGCGCCCGTGCTGGTGGATGTGGCGCTGGTCTTCGCCGGGCTGGCGGCGGTGGCGGTGGTCGCCTTCGTCCAGCGGATCTGGCAGGGGAGTCGGGGGCAGACCGATGACTGAGGGGCTGGCCGGGATCATGGGCGGCCTGGGGCCGGTGGGCTGGCGCGGCCTGCTTGCCGGCCTGCTGATGATCGCCGGCGGGGTCTTCTTCGTCGGCGGGACCCTGGGGCTGCTGCGCTTCCCCGATCTCTACTGCCGCCTCCATGCGCTGACCAAGGCGGACAACATGGGGCTGGGGCTGCTCGCCCTGGGGGTGGCCCTCCACTTCGCCGATCCCTGGCTGGCGGTGCGACTGCTGCTGGTCTGGCTGCTGGTGATGGTGGCCGGCACCGTGGCGTGCCACCTGCTGGCGCGTGAATCGTGGCGAGAGGGGCGTGAGCCATGGCGGCGCTGACCCTGTTCGACCTGGCGCTGGCGTTCGGGATCGCCCTGACGGCCTGGGCCGCGCTGGCCGATTGCCGCCGCTTCCGCGCCGTGGTCCTGTACGTCGTCTTCGGCCTGTTGCTGGCCATCGCCTGGGTGCGCCTGGGCGCGGTGGACCTGGCGCTGGCGGAGGCGGCCATCGGCGCCGGGGTGACCGGAGCCCTGTTCATGGCGGCCCTGGCGCGGGTGCGCCGCGCCGGCGGCACGCACCCGGTGGCCCCGGCCGGCTCGCTGCTCTGGGCAGCAGTTCCGGCCCTGCTGGCGGCCGGTGCGGCGGTCTGGGTGCTGGCCGGCTGGCCGGTGCCGACGCGACCGCCGGTGGCCGCGCACCTCGGCGACAGCGGCGTCGAACACCCGGTGACCGCCGTGCTGCTGGCCTTCCGCGCCTGGGATACCCTGCTGGAGGTGGCCGTGCTGGTCGCCGCCGGGTTCGCCATCCACGCCTTCGGGCGGGCGCCGGTGCCGCCGGGCCACGAGAGCGGGGCGCTGCAGCTGGCGCTGTTGCGGATCGTCAGCCCCTTCCTGGTGGTGCTGGCCGTCTATCTGCTGTGGCTGGGGGGGCACTCTCCGGGGGGCGCCTTCCAGGCCGGGGCAATGCTGGCCGCTGCGGGGATCTTCCACCACCTGAGCCACTACCCGGCGGTGCTCGACCGGCCGGCGGCGTGGCAGCGGCCCGCCGCGGTCGTGGGGCTGCTGCTGTTCGCGCTGGCCGGCGCGGCGACCCTGGGCGGGATGCCGCTGGCCTGGCCCGAGGCGTGGGCCAAGGCGTGGATGCTGGCCATCGAGGCTGCCGCCACCCTCTCCATCGGTGTGCTGCTGACGCTGCTCTTCGTGGGCGGGCGGCCGCGGCCGGTGGACGAGGACGGGGAGGCCGGGCCATGACCGCACTGATCTACGCCGGTCTGGGGGTCTTCCTGTTCGTCTTCGGGCTGCTGGCGGCGTTCCAGCACCGCGACACGCTGGTGCGTCTGGTGGCGCTGAACATCGCCGGCGGCGGCGTCTTCCTCTTCTTCGTCGCCGGGGCGGCGCGTGACGGGACGCCGGATCCGGTCTCCCACGCGCTGGTGCTCACGGGGATCGTGGTGGCGGTCTCGCTCACCGGTGTGGCCCTGGGCCTGCTGGCGCGGCTGGTGGAGGCCGGCGGCCGCGACGGGGAGGGGCTGTGACGCCGGTGGCCTGGCCCCTGCTGGCGGCCTTCGGCATGGCGCTGCTGCCGCTTCTGGTGGCGCCGCTGGCCTGGATGTGGCCGGCCGTCGCGCGGGTCGCGGGGCTGGCCACCAGTGGGGCCATGCTGGGGCTGGGGCTGGCGGTGGCCGCCGGGGTCGACGTTCACGGGCCGCTGACGCTGACCCTGGGCGGCTGGCCCGGCACCCTCGGTATCGGTGTGCGTCTGGACGGCATGGCCGCGGCCTTCCTGCTGCTCGGGGCCGTGGTGGGCGGCGGGGCCGGGATCCACGCGGCGAGCTACTTCGGTCGCGGCGAGGCCTTCTGGCCCCTGTGGCTGCTGCTCTGGTCGGCGCTCAACGCCGTCTTCCTCAGTGCCGACGCCTTCAACGCCTACGTGACCCTGGAGCTGCTGAGCCTCGTGGCGGTGGCATTGGTGGCGCTGCAGGGGGGGCGCGAGGCGCTGTCGGCGGCACTGCGCTACCTGTTGATGGCGCTGGCCGCGGCCATCGCCTATCTGGCCGGGGTGGCGGTCCTGTACGCCCGGGACGGGACGCTGGCCCTCGATGCGCTGGGGCCGGTGGCCGGCGATCCCCTGGCGGCGGTGGCGGCCGGGCTGATCCTGGTGGGGCTGGCGGTGAAGGCGGCGCTGTTCCCGCTGCACACCTGGTTGCCGCCGGCCCATGCGCGCGCGCCGGGGCCGGTGAGTGCGCTGCTCTCGGCGCTGGTGGTCAAGGGCGCCATCTATCTCGTCTGGCGCTGGCAGGTGGAGGTCTTCGGGGCGCCGCCGGGGCCGGGGGCGGTCCTCGGTGTCCTGGGGGGCGGTGCGGTGTTGTGGGGCTCCTGGCGGGCGCTGACGGTGCCGCGGCTGAAGGCCATCGTCGCCTACTCGACGGTGGCGCAGATGGGCTATCTGGCGGTGGCGCTGGCGCTGGTCTCCGGGGCGCTGGCGGTGGGTGGTGCCAGCGGGGCGGTGTCCGAGGAGAAGGCGCGCGCCGGTTTTGTCTATCTCGCCCTGAGCCATGGGCTGGCCAAGGGGGCGGCCTTTCTGGCCGCGGCCAACGTGCTCTACGCCGCCGGCCACGACCGCTGGCCGTCGGCGGCCGGGGTCCTGCGCGGGCGGCCGTTGACGCTGCTGGCCTTCGGCCTGGCGGCGGTGACCCTGGCCGGACTGCCGCCGTCCGGCGGGTTCCTGGCCAAGTGGTATCTGCTGATGGCGGCGGTGGGGAGTGCGCAGTGGTGGGCGGCCATCACCCTGCTGCTCGGCGGGCTGCTGGCGGCGGCCTATCTCTACCGGATCATCCACCCCGGGCTGGATCCCCGCAGCCCGCGGGGGGAGCAGCGGGCGCCGTCGCGGGCCATGGAGTGGGCGGCGCTGGGGCTGGCCCTGCTGGGCCTGCTCATCGGCCTCTGGCTGCCCTGGGGTGACAGCCTGCTGATGCTGTCCGGGGGTGGTGGCGGATGACTACCGCCTGGATCCTCTGGGCGCTGATCCTGATCCCCCTGACGGCGGGGCTGCTGATCTTCACGCGGCCCGAGGCGGATCGGCGTACCCGTACCGAACTCAATCTGACCGCCGCGCTGCTCAAGCTCTTCCTGGTGGTGGTGATGCTCTGGCAGGTGGCCGATGGCCTCACCTTCGAGACGAGCCTGCCGTGGCTGCCGGGACGAGACCTGGTGCTGCGCGCCGATCCGCTGGCCCTGCTCTTCCTGACCCTGTCGTCGGTGCTCTGGCTGCTGACCAGCCTGTACGCCATCGGCTATCTGGAGGGATCGGCGCACCGCAGCCGCTTCTTCGGTTTCTTCAGCCTCTGCGTGGCGGCCACGGCCGGGATCGCCCTCTCCGGCAATCTGCTCACCTTCTTCTTCTTCTATGAACTGCTGACCCTGGCGACCTATCCGCTGGTGGTCCATCGGGGCTCGGCGGCGGCGCGGCGGGCCGGGGTGGTCTATCTGCGCTACACCCTGGGGGGCGGGGTGGCGCTGTTGCTCGGGATCGTCTGGCTCGAGAGCGGGGTGGGGCCGGTGGACTTCGGCGGCGAGGGGGCGGCCCTGATGGGTCTCGATCCCGCGCTCTACCCGCTGGCGGTGGGGGCCTTCGTCTTCCTGCTGGCGGGGGTCGGGGTGAAGGCGGCCCTCGTGCCGCTGGACGGCTGGCTGCCGCGCGCCATGGTGGCGCCGGCGCCGGTGAGTGCGCTGCTCCACGCGGTGGCGGTGGTCAAGGCGGGGGCGTTCGGGCTGGTGCGGCTGCTGTACGACGTCTACGGGCTGGCGTTGGCCCAGGCGTTGCACCTGACCACGGCGGTGCTGGTGCTGGCGGCGATCACCATCCTGTGGGGTTCGATCCGCGCGCTGCTGCAGGACGAGCTGAAGAAGCGGCTGGCGTGGTCCACCGTGAGCCAGGTCTCCTATATTGCCCTGGGCGTGGCGGTGGTCGGCCCGCTGGCGACGGTGGGCGGGATCGTGCACATCGTCCATCAGGGGCTGATGAAGATCACGCTCTTCTTCGGAGCGGGAAATATTGCCGAGACCCTGGGGGTGCACCGGATCAGCCACATGGACGGGGTCGGGCGGCGGCTGCCGTGGACCATGGCGGCCTTTTCGCTGGGGGCGCTGGGGATGATCGGGGTGCCCCCGCTTGCGGGGTTCGTCAGCAAGTGGTACCTGGGGCTCGGCGGGCTGGAGACGGGGACGCTCTGGGTCGTGGGGCTGTTGGTGATGAGCAGTCTCCTCAACGCGGCCTACTTCCTGCCGATCCTCTATCGCGCCTGGTTTCGCCCGCCGCGCCCGGAGCTCTGGCATGATCGCGGCGGCCACGGGCGGTTCGAGACCCACTGGCTCCTGCTGCTGCCGCCCGTGGCCACGGCGGGCCTGGCGCTGGGGGCCGGGTTGCTGGCGGGTTCGGAGCTGAGCCCGCTGAGCTGGGCGGAACGCGTGGCCGAGCGGATCTATACGGGAGAGGCAACATGACCACGGCACTGCTGTTCTGGCTCATCCCCGGGCTGCCCCTGCTGTGGGCGCTCGGCCACGCCTGGCCCGCGGCCCGCCCGTGGCTGTGGCGCGGGGCGCTGCTGCCGGTTCTGCCGGCACTGCTGGCAGTGGTGCTGTTGCCGGCGGAGGCCTCGGCCCATTCGGCCGCCGTGCTGCTCGGGGTGGACTGGGAGCTGGGGGGGTACCGCACGGTGCTGCTCGGGGCCACGGCGCTGGTCTGGCTGACGGCGGCGTGGCTGGCGCGCGGTTATCTGGCGGACGAGCCGCGCCGCCACCGCTTCGCGATCTTCTTCCACCTGGCCATGGCGGGGAATCTCGGTCTGGTGGTGGCCGGCGATCCGGTGACCTTCTACGCCCTGTTCGCGCTGATGAGCCTGTCCAGTTACGGGTTGGTCATCCACAACGACACCACCGAGGCGCTGCGCGCCGGTCGGGTCTACCTCGTCCTGGCGCTGCTGGGCGAGGTGGTCCTGTTCGCCGGCCTGGTGGGCTGGGTCGCCGGGGTGGATGCCCTGTGGCCGCTGCTCTGGCTCGGACTGGCCATCAAGGCCGGTGTGGTGCCGCTGCATGTCTGGCTGCCGCTGGCCCATCCGGCGGCGCCGGTGCCGGCCAGCGCGGTCCTCAGCGGGGCGATGATCAAGGCCGGGGTACTGGGCTGGCTGCACTTCCCGCCGCCGGAGGCGACGGCCGAGTCGTGGGGCGCGGTGATGGTGGTGCTGGGGGTCTTCGGGGCCTTCTACGCCGCCGGGATCGGGGTGATGCAGAGCCGCGCCAAGGAGGTGCTGGCCTACTCCTCGGTGAGCCAGATGGGGGTGATCACCGCTGCGGTGGGCGGGGCCTGGCTCTTCCCCATGGCCGCCCCGGCGCTGCTGTCGGCGGTGGTGGTCTATGGGGTCCACCACGCCCTGACCAAGGGGGCGCTCTTTCTGCTGGTGGGCTGGCTGGACCGCAGTGGGCGGCCGCTGGCCTGGCTGATTCTGGCGTTCGCCGCGCTGGTCATGGCCGGTCTGCCGGCGACCAGCGGGGCGGCGGCGAAGCAGGTCCTCAAGGAGACGCTGGCGGTGATCCCGGCGGAGGCGGCCTGGGTTGCCGGGCTGCTGGCCGTGAGCGGACTGGCCACCACGGTGCTGATGGGCCGTCTGCTGGTGGTCAGCCGCGCCATGGTCCGGTCCGCTGAGGTGAGGCCGGTGCGTCCGGAGCTGGCGCTGGCCTGCGGTCTGGCCCTGCTGCTGGTGCTGGCGGCGCCACTGGTCTGGTCGCCGATGGTGGGGGCCGCCGGTCCCACGGTGGGTGCCGGCCTGTTCGATGCTGTCTGGCCGCTGCTGTTCGGTGGCCTGCTGGTGGCCGGGTTGGCCCGTTGGCGAGGGACGCGCCCCTGGGGACCGGCCATCGCCAATGGTGATCTCATCGCCTTGCTGCGCGCACTGCCCCTGGGACGGGGCGGCGCTGGACTGGTGCGCCCGCAGCGGATGCGGGAGG
>CAZGJO010000131.1:0-6147 GCA_964525685.1 uncultured Ectothiorhodospiraceae bacterium
ATCATCACCACGTACTGGGCGATCTGGGTATAGGTGATGCCCTTCATGCCGCCGAGCACGGTGTAGCTGAACACCACGATCATGCCGGCCACCATGCCCCAGAACAGCTCGATCTCCAGGAAGCGGGAGAAGGCGATGGAGACGCCGCGCATCTGCCCGATGATGTAGGTGATGGAGATCACCAGCAGGGCGATGACGGCCACCGTCCGGGCGGTCTGTGAGTAGAAGCGGTCACCGATGAAGTCCGGCACGGTGAACTTGCCGAACTTGCGCAGGTACGGCGCCAGCAGCAGGGCCAGCAGCACGTAGCCGCCGGTCCAGCCCATCAGGTAGGCGGAGCCGCTGTAGCCCATGAAGGCGATGAGGCCGGCCATGGAGATGAACGACGCCGCCGACATCCAGTCGGCCGCCGTGGCCATGCCGTTGGCGACCGGGTGCACGCCTTTGCTGGCCACGTAGAACTCGCTGGTGGAGCCGGCGCGCGACCAGATGGCGATGCCGATGTAGAGCGCGAAGGTCGCGCCCACGAACAGCCAGATGAGTGTTTGAAGTTCCATGACGGCCCCTTAATCCTCGTAGACGTTGAACTTGCGATCGAGCTGATTCATCTTCCACGCATAGAAGAAGATCAGGACGATGAACGTGAAGATGGAGCCCTGCTGGGCGAACCAGAAGCCCAGCGGATAGCCGCCGAGCGACAGGTTGTTCAGCACGTCCACCAGCAGGATCCCGAAGCCGAAGGACACGATGAACCACACGGCGAGACAGCCCAGCAGAAGGCGAACATTCGCCTTCCAGTAGGCGACCGCCTGTTCGTTGTCGGTTGTTGACATACCTCTCTCCTCTTGTGGGTCTTGATGTCGTCCCGGGGGACAAACCGTCTTCCCCGTTTTACCGCCGGGGCGGCGGTGTTCCCGGCATCCTGCCGACTGCAGGTCCTAAAGCTGATAGGCGAGGGCAATGCGCGATTGCAGCTTGCGCGCCTGCCGGAACGCCTCCTTGAGGATGCGCCGGTCCAGTTCATTGAACGTGTCCGGGTCGATCCAGTTGTCCAGTGGCTCTTCGGCGGCGGCCTGACGCCGGTGGTGCTGCATGCGCAGCCACTGGATGAATTCGTAGGCGTCGCGCCAGGCGGCGACGTCCTCGGGCGAGGCGTCGCCGGCATCGGCCATGGCCTGGAGCCGCTCCAGGGTGTTGGTGCTCGGTGCCCGCAGGGTAAGCGCCTGCAGCCGGGCGGCGTCGACAAAGGGGGTCAGCCCCTGGACCTTGAGGTCGAGGCCGCTGCGCCCCTGGGCGTCGTGGCTGAGCTTGAAGTCGCGGAACATGCCCAGCGGCGGGCGGTTGCGCAGCACGCTCTCGGCCAGCTGGCGGCGGAAGCGGTCGTTGTGGGCGGTGGCATCCAGCAGCCAGTAGCGCAGCGTGTCCACCGGTTGCTCGTCACCCCAGAGCGGCCGGAAGTCGAAGAAGACCGTGGCGTTGAGCAGGTGCTGGGGGGTGCCCTGTTCCAGCCAGCGCTCGAAGCGGGCGCGCCACTCCTCGGCGCTCAGGCAGCACTCCGGGTTCGAGGCCATGATGTTCCCGGGGCAGAGCGGGAAACCGACGCGGGCCAGGTCGGCGTTGATGGCCTCCGCCAGGGTCAGCAGCTCGCCGCGCTGCACCTCGAGGTCGACGTCGGGGAGCGGCTCGAACAGGATGCCGTTGTCCTGATCGGTCTTCAGGGTCTGTTCACCGCGCCCCTCGCTGCCGAAGGCGAGCCAGGTGAAGGGCGTGCGCGGCCGACCGTGGCTGGCAAGGTTCAGCCGGATCACCGAACGGGTCACCCGGTCGTTGAGGGTGGCGATGAGTCGGGCGCTGGCCGCGGCACCGGTGCCCTGGGCCAGCAGCTGGTCGATGAGCCGGTGCAGGTCCTGCTGCAGGCCGACCAGCGTCTCCATGTCCGGGGCGTCGTCGATGGCGCGGGCAAGACCGACCACGCTCACCGAGCGGGTGCTGAACAGGGCCTCCTCGTCGACCACCGCCAGCAGGCGACCGTCGGCGACCACGCAGACGTGGTCGCGGCCGTGCTCGGCCATGGCGCGGGCGGCGGCCCAGGCCGGTTGGGACGCCTCGAGGATCACCGGATCGTCTTCCATGACCTCGGTGAGGGCGGTCTCCAGGGGGCGGTGCGGGAGAACCAGGTTGTGGATGACCGTGCGCGTGGTCAGCAGGCCGCGCGGGGCGCCGTCGTCGTCGACCACCGCCACTGCACCGGTGCGCGCCTCCGCGAGCCCCGGCAGCGCCTCGGCCAGTGAGGTGTTCCCGGTAACCATCGCGGTGTCGGTGGGGACGATCTCGTCCAGCGGCGCCTGCAGGGAGGTGGAGAAGGCCGCCATGCCGGGCTCGTCACGGCTGTGGCGGCGCAGGGCCTGGTCCAGCAGATTGGCCAGCCGGCGGCCGCAGAAGTCCTGGAAGAGCGGGCTGCGTTCGCGCAGGGTGTCGAAATCGTCGCGCGGCAGTTCGAAACAGAAGGTGTCCTCCACCGCTCGATGATGCGTGCGCACGGGGCGCCGGGAGAGCAGGGCGCCGATGGGGAAGCACTCGCCGGTGACCAGCTCCCACGCCTCGGCGTCGCCACCGGCCTCGCCGCGCACGCGGCCCTGCTTGATGATGTAGAAGAGTTCGGCCTCGCCCTGCTCCGGCGCGGTGAGCAGCTCGCCGCGCGGGAAGAAGGTCAGCTTGAGTCGCCGCGCCAGCCACTGGAGATCGGCCCCGCTCATGTCGGCGAAGGGCGCATGGCGGCGAAGGAAGTCCACCGTGGGCTGAAGGGGGTCGCTCTCCGTCATCGTCGTCTCTGCCGTGGCTGGGGTCGAGGCCACAGTGACGCAAGCAGGGGGCGTGCCAGTTTTTATGCCTTCAGGAACAGGGGGTTGTTCGACCCGGATGGGCGAGGTGTTACGGAAGGTAACGCCGGGCTGTTACGTCGCGTAACAAACCGGTCCTACGTGTTGCGCCGCTCCACTTCCAGCTTGTGGATGTACCGCTGGATCCGGGATTCGATGCTGCCGCGCAGGGCGTGGAAGGCGCAGCCGACACGGCGAACGGTGCGACCGTTGGGCAGGGCGGTGTCGAAGACCCCGCGCACCTCGAGGTTGAGGTGCATGGTGCCCTGTTCCGGCAGGTAGAGTTCGGCACCCTCGACGATCTGGAATTTCTCCATCTCGATGGCACACGCGTGGTCTATCAGGCCGATGCCGCCGATGGATATGTCGTTCAGGTCCAGGGTGTGCGGCTCGCCGTGGATGTCGTTGAGGGTGCAGTACGCTTTGTCCTCGACGCCCTGCGGGACGGGGGCGCGGAAGGCTTCGCGGCGCTGAACGCGCAGGATCTCCCGGGGGACCGGCAGCAGGAAGACCGGCTCGCCCTTGAGGCGCGCCGCCTGGATGTCCGAGGCCGTGAACTGGGTGGTGGCGTGGTTGTGTTTCGTGTCGAACAGGACCTCGTCGGCCTCCAGCAGGCGCCGGTTGGCCGTGTCGTCGCCGGAGCGCTCCATGATGAGCATGTCGCGCTTCGGATCGACATGGACGATCGAGGTCAGCAGAAAGTGCCCGGTCTCGTCGCTGTAGTAGGCGGAGAGCTGGTGGGCCTCCTTCTGCATCTGGCGCAACAGGCTGACCCGCTCCATTTCCGAGCGGATCATGAACTTTTCGTACTCGGGATCACCGATGAGGCGCAGCGGTTGCTGTTCTTCCTCGTTCGCGGCGTCCTGTGCCGACCCGTCCGGGTCGCTCTGGGGCTCGGGGGCGTTATCGGAGTCCGTCGGTTCGACCATAGGTTTCGTGTACCGCGGTTCAGGGCGTCGGAGCGGTGGCGCCCGGCACCATTCGGGCGCTGGGCGCGGGTGTTTACAGCTGTAAGCCCAATGTTACCGAAAGCCGTGCCCGTTGGATACCATCCGCTCACACCGGTGAAATCAGCCCTGGCGCGGGATGCCGAGGCGCTGGCGCCGCTCCCACAGGGTCTTGCGACTGATCCCGAGGCGCCGGGCCAGTTCGGTCTCGGTGAGCCGGCCCTCGTGTTCGCGCACGAAATGGACAAAGTAGTCGTCCAGGGAGAGCTCATCAACGCCCCGGGCCTGTTCGCGCACCGGGGTCAGGCCCAGGGCGTCGGCGTCCAGCGTCCCGCCGTCGGCGAGGATCACGGCCCGCTCCAGGGTGTTCTCCAGCTCGCGCACGTTACCGGGCCACGGATGGCTCGAGATGGCGCTCAGGGCCGCGTCGGTGAGGGTCATCGGGGGGCGGTTCAGCCGCTGGCAGGCGCGCTCGAGGAGCTCCCGTGCCAGGCGGGGGATGTCGTCGCCGCGCTCGCGCAGCGGCGGCAGGCGGATCTCCATGACGTGGAGGCGGTAGTAGAGGTCCTCACGGAAGTCGCCGGAGGCGACCAGGGATTGCAGATCACGGTGGGTGGCCGCCAGCAGGCGCACGTCTACGTGGCGTGCCTGGTTCGCCCCCACCCGGCGCACCTCGCCGGCCTGCAGGACGCGCAGCAGCCGCGCCTGGGCCGCCAACGGCAACTCGCCGATCTCGTCCAGGAAGAGGCAGCCGCCCTCAGCCGCTTCCACCAGCCCGTGGTGGCGGCTGTCGGCGCCGGTGAAGGCCCCCTTCTCGTGGCCGAACAGTTCCGACTCGATGAGGCCGGAGGGGATCGCCGCGCAGTTCACGTTGATGAGCGGGCCCTGGTGGCGCGGGCTCTGTTCGTGGATGGCGCGCGCCACCAGCTCCTTGCCGGTCCCCGACTCGCCGAGTACCAGCACCGTGGTGTCGGTGGGCGCGACCCGGCGCACGCGATCGAAGACCCCCTGCATCGCCGGGCTCTCGCCGACCATGCCGGCGGGCGGGCGATGGCGCGCCAGCTCCCCGCGCAGGGCGGCGTTCTCCCGCTCCAGTTCACTGTGGCGCAGGGTGCGTTCCACCAGCAGGGTCAGTTCATCGTGATCGAACGGCTTGGCGATGTAGTCCACCGCCCCCTCCTTCATGGACGCCACCGCCGAGCGCACGCTGGCGTAGCTGGTGAGGACGATGACCGGGGCCTCGGTCCGCGCGATGAGGGCGGTGCCCTGATCGTCGGGCAGCCGCAGATCGGTGAGCACGAGATCGAAGGCGGTCTCGCCCAGGGCCGCCTCGGCCGCGGCCCGATCGGCGACCGCGGTCACGTGGTGGCCGGCCCGTTCCAGTATGCGGACGAGGCTGTCGCGGGTGATGGCTTCGTCTTCGACGATCAGCAGGTGGCTCATGGCGGTGTCTCTCCCGAACCGGTCTGTGGGGCCCCGCTGGCGGCGGGCAGGACCAGATGGGCGCGCGTCCCCTCACCGGGGCGGCTCTCGAACTGGATGGTCCCGTCGTGGGCCTGGATGATGGCGTAGACCACGGCCAGCCCGACGCCGGTCCCCTGGCCCGGGGGCTTGGTGGTGAAGAAGGGTTCGAACAGCCGGGGCATGTCCTCGGGCGCGATGCCGCCGCCCTCGTCGAAGATGTCCAGTTCGATCCCGGCGTCGGAGCGCTCGGCGGTGATCTCGATGACGCCGCCGTCGGGGGAGGCGTCGGCGGCGTTGTTGAGCAGGTTGACCAGGACCTGGAGCAGGCGCGGTTCGTCGCCGTGGAGGTAGAGGCCCCCGGGGATGTCGCGCTCGAAACTGACGCGCCGTCCGGCGTGGGAGAGGCCTACCAGTCTCACCGCCTCTTCCACCAGCGGCGCCACCGCCACCGTCGTGGGCTGGTGGCCCTCGCGATCGCCCCCGTGGCTGAAGCGCAGCAGCGATTGCACGATCGCACTGATCCGCTCGGTCTGGGTGCGGATCTGGTGCAGCCCCTCGCGACAGCCGGCCGGGGCGGTGGCGTCCAGTTCCTGGGCGAGGCAGGCGATGTTGGTGACCGGGTTGCCGATCTCGTGGGCCACCCCGGCGGCGAGACGGCCAATGGAGGCGAGTCGTTCGTTGTGGGCCAGTTCGGCCTCGAGGCTCTGGAGATCGGTGAGGTCTTCCAGCAGCAACACCGTGCCGGCGCCCTCGACCTCGATGGCGGCCTTGTGCAGGTTGAACCAGCGGGTCCGGCCGCCATGGGCGATCTGGACCTTGCGCAGGGATTCCTCGTCGGCGCGCAGGAAGCCGCTGAG
>CAZGJO010000132.1:0-6143 GCA_964525685.1 uncultured Ectothiorhodospiraceae bacterium
GTTCAGAGACACGTTCTATCTCCCACAGATACTGCAACTCCAAGCGCACCATGGGTGACACCCGCAAGGCCTCGGCTTCCTCAATCCACTCCGCACCTTGTTCGGACACCCCGGACCGTCCGTAGGCGTAAAGCCAGACAACAGTATGGGTATCCAGATAGATCAGGGTCGCCATTCATCCGACCAATCAAGGTGAACAAGCTCCTCCGGGTCACCCTTGACGTACTCGGGGTGCGGCTTCAAGGCGTCGAGGCGGCTGCCGCCCTCACGGACGATGCGCAGCCGTTTCCCCTTGCGGTCGACAGCCAGCGGTTCGCCGGTCGCCAGCACGCGGTCAAGGAGCCGGTAGAGGTCCGCGCGCAGGCGGGAAGGGGTCATGCGCTCAATCATGGGTGTACCTCGTACGTTTATTGCCGAGCATGTACGACTATTTGACGGTAGCACAACTCCTTCATTCCTGCACCACCCGCCAGAAAAGGGGACAGTCCCCTTTTCTTGCTTTTCTTGACAAAGGGGACAGTCCCCATAAAATCCGGCATGGACCGTACGGAAGCGGCCATACAACCAGTAATCGGAGGGAACCGACATGCCACGGACCCGGCGCCTGATCCTGCCCGCCACCCCGCACCACATCATCCAGCGCGGCCACAACCGCCAGAACGTCTTCACCACGGACGGCCTGTTCGAACGCTATCTCGACGAACTGCGGGAACTCAGCGACCAGCACGGCGTGCAGGTCAACGCCTACTGCCTGATGACCAACCACGTCCACCTGCTGCTCACCCCGGGCGAAGAGACCAGCGGCCTCAGCCACCTGATGAAGGCCCTGGCGTCCAGCACCGCACGTTACCGCAACTGGAAAGAGAAACGCACCGGCGCCCTGTGGGAAAGTCGCTTCAAATCGAGCCCGGTACAGAGCGGCACCTACATGCTCGCCTGCACCCGTTACATCGAACTCAACCCCGTCCGCGCAGGCCTGGTCGCCGGCCCGAGCGCCTGGCCCTGGTCGAGCTACCGGCAGCGCATGGGCTACACCGACGACACCTGGATCCAGCGCGATCCCACCTACCTCGGACTGGGCGAGATCGAAGAACGGCGCCGCCAGCGCTACCGCGCCTTCGCCCGCGCCGGTTGCCCGAAGAACGAACTCGACCTCGTCCGCAACGCCGTCCAGCGGTGCCAGCTGACCGGAAACAAACAATTCATCAGCGAAGTGGAGGCCATGACCGGACACCGCATTGAACCGCGTCGCCCCGGCCGACCCGCCCGCAACAGCGCCTGAAAAAGGGGACTGTCCCCATTTCCAGGAAAAAGGGGACAGTCCCCTTTTTTATCCGGCCATGGAACCGGCCATGGATGCACCCACCGACCGCGGCGAGAGCGTCGATCGAATGGAGCCGCTGCTGGTCAGCGAGGGCTCACCCCAGCGCGGCCCGCTGATCGATCAAGTGGTCGAACTGGTCGCCCGCGCCACGCGATTCCGCAGCCGTCTGCCACCGGGTGTCGAGCCCGCCCTGGCGGAACTGGTCCGCTCCATGAACTGCTACTACAGCAACCTGATCGAAGGCCACCACACCCACCCGGTGGCCATCGAAAGGGCACTGGCCGGCGAATACAGTCCCGACTCGAAACAGCGCGATCTGCAGCTGGAAGCGAAGGCCCACATCACGGTCCAGCGCTGGATCGACGACGGCGGACTCCAGGGCCGAGCAACCTCGCCGGACGGCCTGATCGAACTGCACCGACGGTTCTGCGAACAGCTCCCCGAAGAACTCCTGTGGGTCGATGAACCGGAAACCGACCGCATCCTGCGCTGGGCCGAAGAACTGGTGCGCAGCGACCAACTGCCCCCACAGTCTGGCCGCCTCCTCGAAGCCGTCCTCTACCGCAGCGAAGTCCCGCGCGGCGACGTCCCCGAACTGCTGGATCTCAGCGAGCGCCAGGCCCGCCGCGTCACATCCGCCCTGCTGGGGCAGGGGATCCTCACATCCCCGACCAGCCGCAGCCCCCTGCGCCTGGCCCTGCCCGCCACCCTCGCACCGCGCCTGATGCCGGGCCTTTTCCCCCCCCGAGCCCTGAAAAAAGGGGACGGTCCCCATTTCCGAACCGTGCCATACCAGCCCCGGTGGGCTAAAATGCTGGACGGGGGCACTGGAGCCGCGAGAGGAGGGGGACAATGGAAAATCGAGGCATGGATGTGCGAGAGTCACTCCATATTCTGGCTGAGCAACTTCCGGAAGGTGCCAGTTGGGAAGACGCCATTGAACGCATACGTTTTCGTCAAGCTGTTGAAGAAGGCAAGGCTGCCGCACGGTCAGGTGACTTCGCTTCCGAGGCAGAGGTCAACCAAGTTTTTGAAAAATACCGGGATACGCGTTTCCCGGATCAGATGAAGGCTTGGGTCGAGCAACAGGCGGAAAAGATTACCCGTATGCAACAGCTGGTTACCGAGGGCCTGCACAGCGGAGTGGGTGATCGAAGCATGGCCGAACTGCGAGACGAAGCTATTCGGCGGGTTTCCGCCCGCTCCTGACCCCAGGCTGAGTTATACGCTACACCTAAAGAAATTGCGTATAACTCGAGTTCCCCAGGAAGAATAGGGGACAGTCCCCTTTTTCGAAACGAGGTTCGTCATGGAACTACAACGAATTACCTTCGATCCCGATATCTGTGGCGGGCGCCCTTGCATTCGCGGAACGCGTGTGCGGGTTGTCGATATCCTGGATCTGCTTGCAGCTGGGGCAAGCCATGAGGAGATCATCGAGGACTACCCCTACCTGGAGGCGGAGGACATAACGGCCGCGCTCCAGTTCGCTGCGCGTCGAGCCGACCATCCAGTCATACACGTCGCTTGAATGCGGTTTCTTGTCGACGCCCAACTTCCACTATTGCCCCGTGTGTTGGCCGCCCTTGATAAAGGCGAGGTCCTGATCGAAATCGGAGAATAGCCCGAAACTGTAGGAAGAAAGGGGACAATCCCCGCCGGGACTACACCTCCGGGGTCAGGCACCAGTGCCTGACCCCAATGCTCCGAATGCTTGATTGCAAGACCTGACCCCAGGCTGGGTTATACGCTACACTTCCAGAAATTGCGTATAACTCGAGTGGCCCATGGACATCCGCCCCCTCTCCCTGACCGCCCGCACCCTGTTCGCCGAGCTCCGCGAACAGGCCGTCGCCATCGGCGTCGCCAGCGATCGCGACAGCCGCCCGGGCTCGGTGGTAAGCAAGTCGGTCAAGGGGCACACCTACTTCTATTATCAGTACCGCGACCTCGATGGTCGCACACGCCAGACCTACCTCGGCCCCGATAACGACCAGACCGCCGCCCTGCTGGCCCGCTTCGAAAGCACCGCGCACGCCGAAACCGAAGATCGCGAGCAGCTCCAGAAGCTGCGTGCCGCCTTCGTCGCGGCCGGCGGGAGCACCTTCGACAATGCCCCGATGAAGGTGATCACCGCCTTCGCCGAGGCCGGCATCTTTCGCCCCGGAAACGGCTACGGCGTGCTCGTCGGCACCCTGGCCTTCCACGCCTACGCCAACCTCCTCGGCGTCGCCTGGGCCAGCCCCACGCGCACCCAGGACATCGACGTCGCCGGCCCCGCCCGGATCGACCTGGCCATTCGTCGGCCCGAACAGCCCATGCCCGACATCCTTCAACAGCTGGAGATGGGATTCATCCCCATACCGGCCCTCGAACCCCGCACCCCGTCGACCTCCTACCGCATCCGAGGCCATGAACTGCGCGTCGATCTGCTGACCCCTGAAACCGGGGCGGGGAGGGAGGACACTCGATTCGTGCCCGCCCTCAACGCCCCCGCACAGCCCCTGCGCTTCCTTGACTATCTGCTGGAAGAGACACTGCCCGTCCCCGTGATCGGCAAGAAGGCACTGGCCCTCGTGAACCTTCCCCTGCCGGAGCGCTTCGCTCTGCACAAACTGCTGGTGTCCGAGAGCCGTACCAGCGCTTTCGCCACCAAGGCCGCCAAGGATCGCGAACAGGCCTTCCAGCTGCTTGACGTCCTGGAAGAGGAGGCCCCCGACAGCCTCGCCATCGCCACCGAAGCCCTCCGCCAACGCGGCCCCGGCTGGCGCCAGCGCCTCGACCGCGCACTGTCCCGCCGATAAAAGGGGGCAGTCCCCTTTTCCTGAACCGCCACCTGTGCAACAATCCCGTTCACTGGCGTTCAACCCATGAACACCGACAGTCGTACAACTCGACAGCAGCACCAGCGGCGGGCCACCCCAGGCTACACGTCCTGGCGGTAGCGTGCCCAGAGCCCCCTCATGACCCCCGACGACAACCACTACCAGCTGCTCAAGCAGCTGGAGGACAACCCCGATCTCAGCCAGCGTCAGCTTGCCGAGGCCATGGGCGTGTCCGTCGGCAAGGCGCACTACCTGCTGCGCGGCCTCATCGAGAAGGGCTACGTGAAGGCGGCCAACTTCCGCAACTCGAGCAACAAGCGCGCCTACCTCTACCAGCTCACACCGAGCGGCGTCGCCGAGAAGGTGCGCATCACCCGCCGCTACCTGGCGCGGCGCCAGCGCGAATACGAAGCCATCCGCGCCGAGATCGCCGCCCTCGAGGCCGAGCTTCGCGAGGAATAGGGGACAGCCCCCTTTTCCGTGCCGAGGACTCCACTGGGGGCTGCACCCCACGCCGGTCGTGCAACGGGAGGAAGGAACCATGCGTATCGTGAGCAAACGCACAGTGTTGGCCATCGGATCCGTGATGGATTTCTGGCCCGCCCGTGGCTACGCTGAATTCATGCCAAAGGGCTCGGTAAAAAAGCGTATCGGCCAGCATTGGAAGACCACAGGGAACCACTTCAAGGATGTGGTGGGGAAATATGAATACTCGGGGAAACGGTGAAAAGAAAATTACCGTGAGATTACACAAAGCGTCATTTGAGAACTTCCGCCTGTGGGAGCATCTCGAAGTCGAACTGGGCCCTCGGCTGACTTTGCTCATGGGTGAAAACGGCTCCGGTAAGACGGCCCTGCTTGATGGGGTCGCCATCGGACTTGGGGAGATCCTGACCCATCTTCCGGGGGTGGTGGGTATTACCTTTAGCAAGCGGGGGGAGATCCACCAGCGGGAAAACAGGATTTGTCCCTATGCACGGGTGATGCTGGAAGATTGTTCCGCGTCGGATCTGACATGGGAGCGTGTTCAACGCAGGGACAAGAGTCGCAAAACAGTTTCTGCCGTCCCGAGCGGGCCGGGGGTGCGGGCGTTGCGCAGTCATCTCGACAGGCACGTAATCGAGCCCTGGCAGAGCGGGGCACCTTTCGAGATGCCGGTAGTCGCCTATTACGGTGTCTCGCGCGCCGTACTGGACATCCCGCTACGGCGTCGCAACTTCCCCACAGACTACACGCGCTTCGACGCGCTGGCAGGAGCTCTGGAGGCCGGGACCCGCTTCAAGTCGGCTTTCGCTTGGTTCTACTACAAGGAAAACGAGGAGCATAAGGAGCAGAAGGCTGCGCGCAGTTTTGATATCACTCTATCGGAACTGGATGCGGTGCGTAGCGCAATCATGCGGGTATTCCCCGACCTGACCAATCCCCGGATCGAACTCAACCCCTTGCGACTGGCGGTCGACAAAGGCGGGGAGACACTTGATTTCGCGCAGCTCAGTGATGGCTATCAGACCCTGCTCGGTCTGGTCATGGACCTGAGTGCGCGCATGGCCATGGCCAATCCTCATCTGGACGATCCTCTCGCCGCGAAGGCCGTGGTCATGATCGATGAGGTGGACCTGCACCTGCATCCGGCGTGGCAGCGAAGAGTCGTGGGTGATCTTCTGGCAACGTTCCCGGGTACACAGTTCATTCTCACGACCCACAGTCCATTTATCGTCGAGGCCGTGAACAACCACCTGAAGCGCCACCAGATCGGTGACCTCGCAGAGAAGGGCGGCCCGGAGATCCTTGGCCTCATGGCACTCGACAGCGCGGATGTCCGAGCGTATGGGATGCAATCGCAGGGAACGACCGACTTGCTGGACCAAAGTTCACGCCTTCTGGATGACCAGTTGCTCCAGCACTTCAACGCCATCAGCGGTCTTTATGATCGCATGCGGGATATCCAATGGGAGCAGGGGGGCAAGGCGTGACTGTGACTGCCCGTGCGGAAG
>CAZGJO010000133.1:0-6134 GCA_964525685.1 uncultured Ectothiorhodospiraceae bacterium
GCATCGTGACCGAGCAGGCCGATGCCTTCGTCGACGAGGTCCGCAGCTCCCTCGATTACTACCAGGCGCAGACCGGCAGTTCCCGGTTGTCGGGTCTGGTACTGACCGGTGGGGGATCGCTGCTCGGAGGCTTGAGTGACCGGCTCGCCGCCAGCGTGCGGCTGCCCGTCGAGGTCGGCAACCCCTTCGCGCGGTGGCAGGCCTCTGACACGGTCTACAGCGAGGAGGACCTCGCGGGGGTCGGGCCGAGCCTGGCCACCGCGGTCGGCCTCGCGTTGGGAGGCCTCGAATGAGCGTGCGCGTCAACCTCCTTCCGCAGGCGACCAAGGAGCGGGGTCGGGCTGGCCAGCAGCGAATCATCGCTGGCGGTGCGATCGCGCTCGTCCTGCTCGCGCTCGGCGGGGCGTGGTTCTGGGCGAGCAGCCAGGTACGCCAGGCCGAGGACCGCCTCGCCGCCGAGCAGGCGGTGACCGCAGGGCTGCGCGGTGAGCAGGCCGAGCTGGTCGCCTTCCGTGATCTGGCTGCCCGGCGTGACCGTGCCGACGACGTCCTCACCGACAGCCTCGGCAACGAGGTGTCGGTCGCCGGGATCCTCCAGGACCTGGCGGCGGTCATGCCCGAGGATGCGCAGTTCGACACCCTCACCGTCAACGTCCAGCCGGAGACCGACCCCGCCAGCACCGCCATCGGGTCGGTGACCATCACCGGGCAGTCGCTGACTAGCCACGCACCCGGTGTGGAGGGCATCCTGCTGTCGCTGGAGAAGCTCGCCACCTTCGGTGAGCTGTTCCTCAACTCCTCCACGCTCGATCCCGAAGCGCAGGACCCGATCGTGACCTTCTCGGTCGACGGCGCCGTCCGTGTGGAGGCCAGGACCGACCGCTACCGCGACGGCCTCCCGGAGGAGCTGCGATGAACAGGATCGCCGTGTTGTTGACGGCGCTGGGCATGGTGCTCGTCGTCGCCCTGTTCTTCGTGCTGGTGTTCCAGCCCCTGCGTGAGGACCTCACCGAGGTGGAGGAGCAGATCGCCGCGGAGGAGTCCCAGCAGGCCCAGCTCGAGCAGGACATCGCCCGGCTGCGCGAGGTCCGTGAGCGCGCCCCGGGCGTGGAAGCGGAGCTCGCCGCGGCGGAGGCCATCGTCCCGCGGGATCCGGCCCTGCCGGCCCTGATCCGCCAGCTGCAACTCGCGGCCGACGAGTCCGGCATGGTGCTGTCATCGATCTCCACCAGCCGCCCCGCGGAGCTGACCGAGCCCGCCGAAGCGGGTCTGTCCAGCATCGAGGTGAACGGGCAGCTGGCCGGGACCTACTTCCAGATGGTCGACTTCCTGCGTCGCATCGAGGATCCCGCCATCACGTCACGCGGCGTCACCTGGGCGTCGACCACCGTCAACCGCGCGGATGACACCTACCCGGAGCTACAATTCAACCTGTCGGGTCGTGCCTACGCCGTCATCGAACAGCCGCTGCCGCCGGAGCCTGAGCCGGATCCTGCCGATGAACCCGACGACGGCGACGGCGACGACGGCGACGACGACCCCGATGCCGAGGCTGCCGGCGATGCAGCGGAGGAGCGGTCATGAGCACCGACCGTGCGCGCCGCCTGACCCCCGTAACGGGCCGGTCCACCGCTGCAGCCCGCTCCGCCACCAGCCTGCGCCCGTGGTGGCTCGCCGCGGGGCTCGGCTGCCTGGCGCTGGTCGCGCTGCTCGGGGTCGTGCTGCTGGCCGAGCCGGCACCGGAGCAGGCGCCGCAGGCACTGCCGCCGGCCGACACCGCCGCTACGGGGGACCAGGACGACGGCCAGGCGCAGGCCACGGCGGACGAGCCGGTCGCCCTGCCGCTGGTGAGCTACGAGCTGTTCCTCGCGCGCGACCCCTTCGAGCCGGTGGTGCCCGAGCCGGAACCGGAGCCGACGGACCCAGCGGACCCGGCTGACCCCACCGACCCCACTGACCCCACTGACCCGGCTGATCCCACCGACCCGAGCGACCCTGCCGATCCCGGCACCCCGGGCAACGGCGTGGCCAACGGGCCCTGCACCGGTGATACCGAGGTGGTCTGCGACGGTCGGGTGCTCACGGTGATAGAGGTGTTCGAGTCCAACGGCGAGTTCGTCGCCGTCATCGAGGTCGACACCATGCGCTACGAGGTGCGGGCGGGCGACACCTTCGCCGACGTGTTCGAGGTCGTGTCGATCACGCCCGACGAGGTGCGGCTGCTGTTCGGCGACCGCATCGTGCGCATCCAGGTCGGCGACAACGCGCTGAAGTAGGCGCTGCTGTCGTTCGCGGTACGGATGTCCCCAGAGACGTCCTAAAGCGAGTGGTGGCTGCTGCCGATGTCCCCAGTAGGCCGGCCACGTGGATGACAGCGGCCTGCAGGGGATGGGCAGCGTGCGAACGACACCACGACGGGTCGATGATGTACGAGCTCGCTTGGCGGGTATCGCGGGCATGTCGCTGGTCGAGGTGCTCGTCGCACTGCTGCTGCTCGGCGTCGTGCTGTCCGCCGCCGCCTCCTCGTTGATCCAGTTCTCGCGAACGGCCACCGACAACGAGCGGCGGGTGCAGGCCACCGCCCTGATGAACCGCCTCCACGAGGAACTCCAGGCGTTGCCCTGGGAGGATGCGGTGGTCTACGAGGACGAGCTCGCGGAACTCCTCGCTGACGGTGACCTCGACGGCCTCGATGAAGGTCCTCCGTGGACCCTCGACCACCAGGAGCTCGTGACCCTGCCCGCTCCGAGCGGCGAGGGTCGCCCCGCGGTGCCCGAGGTGTGGGAAACGGTCACGATCGATGACCGCGACTATGACATCATCCGTCTGGTGACGTGGAGCGACCGCGACCCCTCGATCAAGCGATTCATCACCATCGTGCAGTGGCGGCTTTACGACCGCGTCTACGAGGAGCGCTTCTTCTCTGAACGTGCCCCCACCGGCACGGAGGCGGGTGACCCCGAACGGCCACGGGTCGTGCAGTTCCAGGTGGGACCGTCACCGATGGGTCTGGTGGACCTCGGTGCTGACCAGCCGGCCCAGAATGCCGACGACATCCTGGTCACGGTGCGGTTCAGCGAGCCGGTGGATTCCGCCCTGGTGCGGTATCGGTCCGTTGACGTCGTATCAGATGAGGATCCGGTGCTGGTTTCGCGCGAACTGCCCCTCACGCCCTACATCTCCGATCCGGACGATACAGGCCACCACATCGCCTTCCGGGGGACCATCCCTTTGGAGTCGCGGACATTCCCCAACGGCGGTCGCGACTTCGAAGCCGTGGGCTTCCTCGGGTCCGAGGAGTACATCGGCCGCACCTCGATGGTGTTCACCGACGGGGCCCTCGAACCGGAGGATGTCGGTGAGGAAGCCGAGGAGACGTCGCCCGACGACGACGGTGAGGAAGGCGATGAGGATGCGACGGATCCCTACCCGGAGCTCGGGGACGTGGACATCACGTCGATAACGGTCCACCGGCAGGTGCTCAAGAACAGCGCGCAGGGGGTGTGCAACGACGTGGAGAACCGGTTCGTTGATGCCATCGTCGTCGAGGCGGTCATCGACGGCCTCGACCCGGACGCCTACAGCGTGTCGGTCACCTACTCCGCAGGCGGCTCGCCAAGGAGCCAGACGATGATCGCGGATGCGCCCGAGACCTTCGGCGGGACGAACGCACTCTTCCGGCTGACCCTGGAAGCCGATACCGACCACGACTTCCGACCGGTCGGCAACAACGACAACCAGGCGGTGGATGAGACGGATTTCGTCGTGAGCGCAACGCGCCCCGGCTCCGATTCGACCGATATCCGGGCCAGTGGCACCACGCTCAGCGTGTATCACCACAACGGGAACAACTGCCGATGATGTCGTCAACGGAAGGTTCCCGCAGCCAGGGAGGGTTCACCCTGGTCGAGCTCCTGGTCGTGACGCTGCTGGTCGGGATCATCGGCGGCTTCGTGACGACCTCGATCGTGCGCAGCATGCAGGTCTCACGCACGGTGTCCGAACGGGCCATCGCACTCCACGACATCGAGCGTTCGCTGCAGGTGGTGGCACGTGAACTGCGTGTTGCCGACCCGATCTATCTCGCGGGAGACGGGGACTACGCCTTCACCATCGGCGCGGAGATCGTGCGCGATCGGAAGATCCAGGTGCACACCTTCACGATCGAGACCGAGGACGGAGCGGAGGAAGGCGTGCAGTTCCTCTTCCAGGAGATCAACGAGTACGACCTCGAGGCCGTGGGCGACGGAGATCCGCTGGCGACCGAGCCGGTGACCCTGCCGCGGCGGCGGTTGATCACCGACGTGGACAACGGCATCCAGGCGGTCTTCACCTACCACGATGCGCAGGGCGAGGAGATCGGCTGTGTCGACGAGGACGCCCAGACCTGCGCCGATCGCTACGCCGACGCAAGCCAGATCGGCATCCGCCTGGTGCGCAACCTCGACGACCAGGAGCCCATCCGTGCGGAGACCCGCGTCAACGTGCGTAACACCCGTTACGGGAGGTCGTGACCATGCGTTCCATGCGTTCCATGCGTTCCGCGGCGCCGGCCGAAGCCGGCTCCATCCCGCTGGTGTTGCTCGCGGCGATCATCCTCGGTGGACTGATCATCGCCCTGTACACGGACGTCTCCACAGGGCTGCGTCTCGCTGCTGCGGACCGGGATTTCAACCAGGCCGTGCAGGTCGCTGACACGGGCCTGCAGGAGGCGTTCATCGTCCTCACCAGCCTCGATGAGGCCGACAAGCCGGCCATCGGGGAGGAACTCGCCACCCCACAGGCCGGCGCGTTGGGTCGCGGCTCGTACGAGTGGGGCGCCCGACGCGTTGGCGACAACACGTGGCAGGTCCGTTCAACGGGCGAGTTCGGTGACGCCACCAGGGTGCTGGAAGCCACCATGGGTCCGTTGACGCTGTTCGGACTGGCCGCTTTCGGCGACGTCCTGATCGAACTCCGCGGAGGCAACGAAGCGGACTCGTACAACGACATGACCACGGACGGCGGGTTGGGCACGGTCGGCTCCAACCAGCAGATCACCCTCCGTGGGAACGCCGCGGTCGACTGGGTCATGCGCTACGGCGGCGCGACCTACAACGACGGTGGGGTCATCCGCCCGGATGGAGGGATCGAGACCGGCGACCACCAGGAGCTCCCTGACCTCGGCAGCGAGGCCTACGCGGAAGACGGGGCCTGTGACGGAGCCGTGCTGTACGACGACATCACGGATGTGGGCCAGTTGCAGCGGGGAGAGACCTACTGCGTGACCCAGGCGCGTTTCCCGGCGGGACTGCATCTGCTCGACGGAGAGAGCGATGATCCGACGCGCATCTACATCGCACCGTCGGGCAACCTCGAGCTGCTCGGCCAGGGCAACAACCCCTGCACGGGTGCCGCGTGCGTGAACGTGACGGCGGAAGATGACCAGCCTGACGCGACCGCGTTGGAGATCTACCTGGCCGGCGGCGGGGGAGAGGTAGTGGCCAACAACCACAGCCGTATCGCGGCGGGTATCTACGCGCCCCTCTCCAACTGCTCGGGTCCGAACGCGCAGGGTGAGATCTTCGGATCGATCGTGTGCCGAACCCTCGATAGTAAGGGTGGTTGGGAGTTCCACTACGACGAGCGGTTCGACGAAGTCTCGAGCACCTACTTCGCCATCCAGTCCATACGTGAGGAACCCGGGGGGACCACGTCCTTCAGCGCCGGGGAGTGAACGTCGAGTGCCGTGGCCGGGAAGTGGGATCGCGCTAGGTCGATCTTCCTCCCCTCGGGGCGACGGGCGTCAGATGGTGGTGGCTGTTGCCCTGTAGCCTGCCGAGGCCGAACCCCGGAGCAGAGGTCGACCGTGTCCCGCCTGCGCTACCTCACCGCCGGAGAGTCCCACGGCCCGGCCCTCGTGGCCACCGTGGAGGGGCTCCCGGCCGGCATCGACGTGTCGTCCAAGCTGCTCGGCGCGGAGTTGGCCCGCCGCCGGCTCGGCCACGGCCGCTCACCCCGGATGTCCTTCGAGGTCGACGACCTCGAGGTGCTGGCCGGCGTCCGGCACGGCGTGACCCTCGGTTCGCCCGTCAGCGTGGTGATCCGCAACACGGAGTGGCCCAAGTGGGTCGACGCCATGGACCCGGAGCCGC
>CAZGJO010000134.1:0-6091 GCA_964525685.1 uncultured Ectothiorhodospiraceae bacterium
TCGAGCTCGCGGAAGTTCTGCTCCACCTGGCGGAAGTCGGCCAGCAGGGCCCGGGCGGTCCCCTCCGCCTGGAGGAAGCGCTCGCGCAGGTGGGTGGGGTCGAGGCGCTCCAGCTCACCCTCCCGCAGGCGCTGGATGCGGGCATCGAGCTCCGCGCGCTGGCGCTCCAGCTCACGGATCTGCGCCTCGGGATCGGTCTCGGCCCCGTGGACCAGCTCGCGCAGCAGATCAAAGACCGTGCGCAGCCGCGACTCGGCGCCGACGAACTGCGCCCGCTGGTCGAGCCCGGCCACCCAGTGGATCACCTGTTCGGTGGCCGGCATCAGGTCGAAGTGGGGCTCGTCCACCTGCGGCGGGTAGTAGCGCCGCAGCCAGCCGCGCTCGTCCGCCGCCCAGTCGTTGAGGTAATCCCGTGCCGCCTTCGGATAGAGGGTCTGACCCTCCCGCTGGTGGAGCTGATAGAGGTAGTCGTCCAGCAGCCCCGCCAGCTCCTGCTCCCCCAGGGCGCGCTGATTGGGTCGGATGAAGGCGTGGTGCAGAAAACCGATGATCAGGGGCGCATTGTCGGAGACCAGCAGCCGCCAGGCGGGATGTTTCCGGCGCAGGTACTGGAGATGGTCGTGTTCCATGGCGATGCCGTGTCTAGTCGGCGCCGGGAATCCGGCCGCCATCGCTACGCGCCAGCAGCCGCATGCCGCCGGCGAGGCCATTGATCCTTGCCTCCAGATCGTCGGTCTCGGCCACCGGCCAATGCACATGGCGAGTCCCCACAGGCGGCGCCGAACACCGCCCCTCCGCCTCACCGTCGAGGCTGACCAGCAGATCCGCCCAGGCCATCGCCTCGGCCAGCTGCTCCGCGTCCGCCAGCGGCGCCACGCGCGCCTCCGCCCATTCATCGATGGACGCCGCCGTGATCGCCACGGCCCGCTCCGCACCGTCGCCGGCAAACGCCAGCCGTGCTCTGCGCTTGTACATGGTTCTTCTCCCTGTCTGGCCGTTCGTGGCTCCGGCTGGTTTTCGGGCCGGCCCGAAAACCAGCCGGAGTCGCGAACCTCCCGCCCCAGCATGCGATACTGTGCGCCCATGACCACCCCGAAGTCCATGGCGCCAAGCCACCCCGCGCCACCACCCGCCAGCCAAGAAGAACTGGCCACCCGCGCGGCGGCCCTCGCCGGCCTCACCCTCGGCGCCGTCGCCAGTCGCATCGGCATGGCGGTGCCCGCCGACCTTCGCCACGCCAAGGGCTGGGTCGGCCAGGTGCTGGAAGCGGCGCTGGGGGCCAGCGGCGGCGCCCAGGCGGTCCACGACTTCCCCGAGCTGGCCATCGAACTCAAGACCCTGCCACTGGGCAGCGACGGCCAGCCGCGCGAGACCACCTACGTCTGCACCGCCGATCTGACCAACGTCGGAGAACAGTGGGAAGAGACCTGGGTCGGACGCAAACTGAGCCATGTCCTCTGGGTGCCGGTGGAGGCCGACCCGGCGCTGGCGCCCGGCGAACGGCGCATCGGCAGCCCGTGGTTCTGGCGACCCGCCGCCGACGAACTGGCACAGCTCCAAGCTGATTGGGAGGCCTTCCGCGACCAGCTGCTGCTGGCCGGCGCCGCCAGCCTCACCGCCCACGCCGGCGAGGCGCTGCAGATCCGCCCCAAGGCCGCCCACGGCCGCGCCCGCACCGCCGCCTTCGACGCCGACGGCCAGCCCATCAACGTCAACCCGCGCGGCTTCTACCTGCGCACCACCTTCACCCGCCAACTGCTGGCACGCGCCTGGGGCTGACAAGCGCCCAACCACGCCGGCCACCCCACCATCACCACCCTCCAGGGTCTGTTTTCGGGTCGCGTCGGGGGGGCGTGGGGAGTGGCTGTCCGGCACCTTTCACGGCGCACCGAACCGCTGCGGTCCGAAAAGGGGCGAAGCGCGCGCGCTGTTCGAGCGAAGCGAGTTCGCGCGCGTCCCCTTTTCGGACCGTAGCGGTGAGGGCACCCGCAGGGTGCGCCGTGCGTGCCGGACAGCCACACCCCACGCCCCCCGGCGCGGCCCGAAAACAGACCCGGACTCAGAAGAATCCTACCGGTGATAGGCCGCCGACAACTCGTGGACCGCCTCGATGAACGCCCCGGCGTGCTCCGGGTCGACCCCCGGATGGATGCCGTGGCCGAGATTGAACACATGCCCCGGCCCCGAGCCGTAGCTCTCCAGGATCGACGCCACCTCTTCCCGGATCCGCTCCGGCCGCGCATAGAGCATGTTGGGATCCATGTTGCCCTGCAGCGCCACCCGATCCCCGACCCGGCGCCGGACATCACCGATGTCGACGGTCCAGTCGAGACCAAGGCCGTCGCAGCCGGTTTCCGCCATCGCCTCCAGCCACATGCCGCCGCCCTTGGTGAACAGCGTCACCGGCACCTTGCGGCCGTCGGCCTCGCGGGTCAGGCCATCGACGATGCGCTGCATGTAGGCCAGCGAGAAGGCGCGGTAGTCGCGCGGCGTCAGCACCCCGCCCCAGGTGTCGAAGATCATCACCGCCTGGGCGCCGGCGGCGATCTGGGCGTTGAGATAGGCGGTCACCGCGTCCGCGGTCACCCCGAGCAGGTGGTGGGCCAGCTCCGGGCGGTCATATATCAGCGTCTTCAGATGGGCGTAGTCCTTGCTCGAACCGCCCTCGACCATATAGGTGGCCAGGGTCCACGGACTGCCGGTGAAGCCGATGAGCGGCACCCGGCCGGCGAGGTCGCGGCGGATGGTGCGCACCGCGTTCATCACGTAGCCGAGCTCATCCTCGGGATCGGGCACGCCCAGCGCCCGGATCGCCTTCTCGTCGCGCAGCGGGTGGTCGAACACCGGCCCCTCGCCGGCCTCGAAGCGCAGACCGAGGCCCATGGCGTCGGGGATGGTGAGGATGTCGGAGAAGAGGATGGCGGCGTCGAGGGGGAAGCGCTCCAGCGGCTGCAGGGTCACCTCCGAGGCCAGCTCGGCGTTGCGGCAGAGATCCATGAAACTGCCCGCCTTCGCCCGCGTGGCGCGGTACTCCGGCAGATAGCGTCCGGCCTGACGCATCATCCAGACCGGGGTGACGTCCACCTCTTCCCGGGCCATGGCCCGCAGGAAGCGGTCATTCTGCAGCGGCTGCACGCTCACACCTCCAGATAGTCGAGGATGCCCTCGGCGGCCTGACGGCCTTCGTAGACGGCGGTGACCACCAGGTCGGAGCCGCGGACCATGTCGCCACCGGCGAAGACCTTCGGATTGGCGGTCTGATGGTGGCATGCCTGTGCGGCGGGCGCCTTCACCCGGCCGCGCTCGTCGGTCTCGATGCCGTGGTCGCCGAACCAGTCGGCCGGGCTCGGCTGGAAGCCGAACGCCACCAGCACCCGGTCGGCCGGGATCACCTCTTCGGAGCCCTCCACCGGCTGCGGCCGGCGGCGGCCGCGCTCGTCGGGCTCGCCGAGCTCGGTGGTCACCACCTTGACCCCCTCGACCTTGCCATCGCCGACGATGGCCACCGGCTGGCGGTTGAACAGGAACTGGACGCCCTCCTCGCGGGCGTTGACCACCTCCTTCTTCGACCCCGGCATGTTGGCCTCGTCGCGGCGGTAGGCGCAGGTCACCGCACTGGCGCCCTGACGGATGGAGGTGCGGGTGCAGTCCATGGCGGTGTCGCCGCCGCCGAGGACCACCACCCGCTGGCCGTTCATGTCGATGAAGCCGCCTTCGTCCTGCGCCATGTCGAGGCAGTTGCGGACGTTGGCGATGAGGAACGGCAGGGCGTCGTAGACCCCCGGCAGGTCCTCGCCGGGGAAACCGCCCTTCATGAATTCGTACGTCCCCATGCCGAGGAAGACCGCGTCGTGGTTCTCTTCCAGCTCGCTGAAGGCGATGTCGCGGCCGATCTCCACCCCGAGGCGGAATTCCACCCCCATGCCCTCGAGCACCTCGCGGCGCTGGCGGACCACGCCCTTCTCCAGCTTGAACTCGGGGATGCCGAAGGTCAGCAGGCCACCGATCTCCTCGTAGCGGTCGAAGACCACCGGCTGAACCCCGTTGCGTACCAGCACGTCGGCACAGGCCAGACCCGCCGGACCGGCGCCGACGATGGCCACCTTGCGCCCGGTGGGCTCGACCCCGGACATATCGGGCCGCCAGCCCTGGGCGAAGGCGTTGTCGGAGATGTACTTCTCCACCGAGCCGATGGTCACCGCGCCGAAGCCGTCATTGAGGGTGCAGGCCCCTTCGCAGAGCCGGTCCTGGGGACAGACCCGACCGCAGATCTCCGGCAGGCTGTTGGTCTTGTGGGAGAGCTCGGCCGCCGCGGTGAGGTTCCCCTCGCTGACGAGCTTCAGCCAGTTGGGGATGTAGTTGTGAACCGGGCACTTCCACTCGCAATAGGGGTTGCCGCAGGCGAGGCAGCGGTCCGCCTGGGCGGCCGCCGTCTCGACGCTGAATTCACCGTAGATCTCGCAGAATGCCTGGATCCGCTGGTCGGCCGGCTGCTTCTCCGGGTCCACCCGCGGCACCTGCAGAAACTGAAAGTTGTTCGCCATGGGTCGTCTCTCGAATCCGGGTCAGGCGGCACGACGCCGCAGGTCGTCCAGCAGTTCGGCCAGCTCCAGGGCCTTCGGCTTCACCAGCCAGAAGCGGCCGACGCAATCCTTGAAGTTCTCCAGGATGTGGTGGCCGCGCTCGCTGCCGGTGGCCTCCACGTAGTCCTGCAACAGGTCGCGCAGGTGGTTGCGATAGGCCTCGGTGGCCTCGGTGCCGATGCGCTGGATCTCGATGAGTTCGTGGTTGTAACGGTCCACGAAGGTGTTGTCTTCGTCGTAGACGTAGGCGAAGCCGCCGGTCATGCCGGCACCGAAGTTCACCCCGGTGCCGCCGAGCACCGCCACCACACCGCCGGTCATGTATTCGCAGGCGTGATCGCCGGTGCCCTCGACCACGGTGATGGCACCGGAGTTGCGCACCGCGAAGCGCTCGCCGGCGGTGCCGGCGGCGTACAGCCGACCGCCGGTGGCGCCGTAGAGGCAGGTGTTGCCGATGATCGCCGTCTCGTGGCTGACGAAGGTGCTGCCCTTCGGCGGGTAGACCACCAGCTGGCCGCCGGCCATGCCCTTGCCCACGTAGTCGTTGGCGTCCCCCTCGAGCACCATGTTCAGGCCGCCGGCGTTCCAGACGCCGAAGCTCTGCCCGGCGGTGCCGGTCAGACGGACGGTGACCGGGGTGTCGACCATGCCGTGGTCGCCGTGGCGCACCGCGATCTCGCCGGAGAGGCGGGCACCGATGGAGCGGTCGGTGTTCCGGACCGAGTACTGGTACTCGCCCCCCGACTTCGCCTCGATGGCCGGCCGGATCTCCTCGACCATGCGTTCGGCCAGCTCGCCGCGATCGAACGGCTCGTTGCGCTCGGAGCAGCAGTGGCGCGGCTTCTCCGCCGGCACGCCGCCGTCGCCCAGGAACATGTCCAGGTCCAGGTTGCCCTGGCGCCGGGTCAGCGGCGCCTGGCGGTCCAGCAGATCGGTGCGGCCGATGAGCTCGTCCAGGTTGCGCACGCCGAGGCGCGCCATGTGCTCGCGCACCTCTTCGGCGACGAAGCGGAAGTAGTTCATCACCATCTCCACCTTGCCGATGAAGTGGTCCATGCGCAGGACGTTGTCCTGGGTGGCCACCCCCGTGGCGCAGTTGTTCAGGTGGCAGATGCGCAGGTACTTGCAGCCCATGGCGACCATCGGCCCGGTGCCGAAGCCGAAGGACTCGGCGCCGAGGATGGCCGCCTTGATCACGTCGAGGCCGGTCTTCAGGCCGCCGTCGGTCTGCACCCGCACCTTGTCGCGTAGGTCGTTGGCGCGCAGGGCGAGCTGGGTCTCGGTGAGACCGAGCTCCCACGGCGAACCGGCGTACTTCACCGAGGTCGCCGGGCTGGCGCCGGTGCCGCCGTCATGGCCGGCGATGGTGATCAGGTCGGCGTAGGCCTTGGCGACGCCGGCGGCGATGGTGCCGACCCCGGCCTCGGAGACCAGCTTCACCGACACCAGCCCCTCCGGGTTGACCTGCTTGAGGTCGAAGATCAGCTGCGCCAGGTCCTCGATGGAGT
>CAZGJO010000135.1:0-5868 GCA_964525685.1 uncultured Ectothiorhodospiraceae bacterium
GCGACCTGGAGACCATCCGCCTGGCGCTCACCGCCGCCGAGACCGGCCACCTGGTCTTCGGCACCCTGCACACCAGTTCGGCGGCCAAGACCATCGACCGCATCGTCGACGTCTTCCCGGCCGAGGAGAAGACCATGGTCCGCTCCATGCTGTCGGAGTCGCTGCAGGCGGTGATCTCGCAGACGCTGTTCAAGAAGGTGGACGGCGGCCGCGTCGCCGCCCACGAGATCATGCTCGGTACCTCCGCCATCCGGAACCTCATCCGCGAGGACAAGGTGGCGCAGATGTACTCGGCCATCCAGACCGGGCAGTCGGTGGGCATGCAGACCCTGGATCAGGCCCTGCAGAAGCTGGTCCAGACCGGCCAGATCGCCCGGGAAGAGGCCCAGGCCAAGGCCATCAACAAGGAGCAGTTCCAATGAGCGATATCCAGCCCTATCTCGAGCAGATGGCCCGGCGCAAGGGCTCCGACCTGTTCGTCACCGTCGGCGTGGCGCCGTCCATGAAGGTCAACGGCGCCCTGGAGCCGCTGAGCGATGCGGCGCTGGACGCCGACGGCGCCCGCGCACTGGTGCTCTCCACCATGAACGACCACCAGCGGGCGCTCTACGATCAGGAGCACGAGGCCAACTTCGCCGTGGTCACCGACGCCGGCGACCGCTTCCGGGTCAGCGCCTTCTACCAGCGCGGCCAGTGCGGCATGGTGATCCGCCGCATCGAGACCACCATCCCGGAGCTGTCGGACCTGAACCTGCCGTCGGTCATCGGCGACCTGGCCATGACCAAGCGCGGCCTGATCCTGTTCGTCGGCGGCACCGGCACCGGCAAGTCGACCTCGCTGGCGGCGATGATCGGCAAGCGCAACGCCTCGGCGCCGGGCCACATCCTCACCATCGAGGACCCGGTGGAGTACGTCCATCCCCACCGCCAGTGCATCGTCAACCAGCGCGAGGTCGGGGTCGACACCAACTCGTTCGAGGAGGGGCTGAAGAACGCCCTGCGCCAGGCCCCCG
Source organism: uncultured Ectothiorhodospiraceae bacterium (assembly GCA_964525685.1). Lineage (GTDB taxonomy): Bacteria > Pseudomonadota > Gammaproteobacteria > Thiohalospirales > Thiohalospiraceae > Thiohalospira. The sequence goes on from CAZGJO010000135.1 coordinate 1,014, forward strand.
ACGTGGTCCTCATCGGCGAGATCCGCTCGCGGGAGATCATGGACTACGCCGTCGCCTTCGCCGAGACCGGCCATCTGGCGCTGGCCACCCTGCACGCCAACAACGCCAACCAGGCGCTGGACCGGATCATCAACTTCTTCCCCAGCGACCGGCGCGAGCAGCTGCTCATGGATCTGTCGCTGAACCTCAAGGCGGTGGTCGCCCAACAGCTGATCCCGACCGTCGACGGCCAGGGCCGGGTGGCGGCGCAGGAGATCCTGCTCGGCACGCCGCTGGTGCAGGACAAGATCCGCGCCGGCGAGGTCCACGAGCTCAAGGCGATCATGGGCCAGTCCACCGAACAGGGGATGCAGACCTTCGACAACCACCTCTACACCCTCTATCGCGACGGCTGGATCTCCTACGAGAACGCCCTGGCCCACGCCGACTCGGCCAACGAGGTGCGGCTCATGGCGAAGTACGGCGAGGGCGGTGGCGGTGATGCGGGAAGCGGCGCCGGTGGCGGGTCCGGCGGCCCCCCGAAGCCCGATTTCAGCCTGGTGGACAACTAGCCCCCGGCCGCACCGCCACAAAGGCGCTATACTGGATCCCGGGTCTCCCCGCCTCAAGAACACGGTCGGGGCGCCGCTATGGGTTCCATCGAGCATCATTACTGTTTCGGACAGAGAGAGGGCAGTACACCATGACCATTCGCACCCACCGCCTGCCGGGCCTCCTGGCTCTCTTCATCGGCGCCGGCCTGCTGGCCGGCTGCGGCACCACGCCGGATGAACCCGAGCCGGCGGAACCGCCGGCCGGCATGGCCGCCGTCGAGATGCCGGACTGGTATGACACCGCCCAGACCGCCAACGAGGCCGACGGCTACATCTACGGCTACGGCATGGGCGAGAGCTCCAGCCGCCGGCTGGCCACCCAGTCGGCCCAGGCCGAGGGGCGCCGCGCCATCGCCGGCTACATCGCCGCCCAGGCCACCGGTCTGCTGGAGGAGTCGGTGCAGGACATGGGGTCCGGCGCGGTGGAGACCGCGCGCGGCGTCTTCGAGGAGTTCGTCGATGAGCGCGTCCACGGCGTTCGCCCCGACCGCAACGCCCTGTATCGCGACCAGGAGAGCGGCGATTACGTGGCCTACTACCGCATGCGCGTCGAGCGGGAGCTCTTTGACGAGATGATGGAGAGCGCCATCAACAACGAAGAGCTCAGCGCCGAGCTGAACCCGATCCACGAGAACGCCATGGAGCTGCTGCGCCAGCGGCGCGAGGAGCAGTAACATGCACCGGCATGGACCTTCGGCCACCGTCGTCGTGCTTGCGGCGGCTTTCCTCCTGGGAGGCTGCACCACGCCCCAGAGCGCCATCGACGACGCCATGGAGGAGGCTCGCTCGGAGCGCGAGCGTGCGCAGGAACGCGATAGCGCTTCCGAGATCCGCAAGCAGCATGACGACGCTATAGAACGCATGGATCGTCGGCGCGAGCAGCAGTAGCGTGCCATGCACCCTCGGGTCCGCCCCTTCCTGCTGGTCGCGGGTGTCGGTTTGCTCGGCGGGTGCGCCCTGCTCCCCGAGGACTCCGTCAGCGTCGACGAGCTGGAGCAGGTCGGTCGGGCGGAGGCGGAACGCGATGCCCGCGCCGGCTACGGCCACGGCACCGGCCCGAGCGCCGCGTCCGCCCACGAGGCGGCCCGGGCCGAGCTGGCCCAGCTGCTGAGCAGTCGCGTGCTGGCCCGTTTCCGCGCGGAAACGGGCCAGCATCCGGATGACGCCACCCTGAGGCTCATCGGCACCAGCCATCTCATGGCCCGTGCCACCCTTACCGACGTCCAGCCGGACCGCCGTCAGCGTGCCGATGATGGCTGGTACGTACGTCTGCGCCTGCCCCCCGAACGCATGGACCTCCTCCGGGACGAAGTCAATCGGCAGGCCCCCGCCCTGTTCTGGTTCGCCCGGGTCAACAACACCGCGGCGGACCAGCCGGGTCAGCGGCTCAAGCGGGCCCTGAACGGCCTGGCCGCCGCTCATGCCCACGATGTGGCCGACGATCCCCTCTATCACAACGGTCGGATGCTCACCTTCGCCGCCTTCTTCGAGCAGCAGCTCGAGGCGAGCATCGAGGGGCTCGACGTCATCCCGCTGGTCGAGGGCGATCGTGTCCGCTTCCTCGCCCTGGACCGCACCAGCCTGGCCCCGCAGCCTGCCCTGGCACTGGAGATCGGGGGCGAGGAGATGGTCACCGACGGCGACGGCCGCACCCACTCACGCCCCCTCGCCGACCTGCCCCGGCGCCTGCCCCTGACCCTCCTCGGCGACAGTGACACCGTGGCCGATCTCGCCGCCATGGGGGTGCGCCCCGCCGTCCTGCGAGAACCCTTCGCCCTGGACACCCGCGAGTGGGGCAGCGCCGTCACCACCCAGGTGCTGGTGCATACCCGACCCGCCGGCGCCCTGGCGGAGCTCGACGAGGAGGCAAGCACCACCCCCGGCCACTTCCGGCGACCCAATGAGGCCCTGCCCCTGCTGCGGCTGACCGCGCCGGCGGGCTACCGGGATCGGCTCATGCCCCTGCAGCTCGCCCCCGGCGCCCCGTTCCACTACACCAGTGTCCCGCTGATGGAGCAGCGTGAGGGCGACGTCCGCCTGCGCGCCGACGGTCACCGCACACGTCTCCGCCTGGAGGGCGAGGGCCTCCTGCGGGAGACGCGGGGCCCGGTGCTGAATACGCGGGTTCCCGAGGGTGAGTACACCGTGACCGTCTTCCATGCCGACGGCGGCGACCATCAACAGGTCACCGATACCATCACGGTCGTAGCCGATACCGTAACGGAACGCCACTATCGTGCCCCCCGGGAACGCGCCGCCTATTACCACGGCCGCCGTCTCGCCCTGCAGCTCGTCAGTTTTGCCGGCGACCCGGGCCCTGACTACCGGCTGCCGTGGGGCGAGGAGGGCCACCGCAACGTCGAGGCCATTGAGGACGAATACGAACTGGAAATGGATGACTTCCACCTCGACCTCACCCTCCAGGGTCAGGCCCTGCTGGACCGCTTCAACACCCTCCTGCAGGGAGAGGTCGGCCTGCGCAGCCGGCAGTTCACGGCCACCGACGCCGAGGGGGAGAGCGCGGACTGGCGACTGCTGGGCCACCACATCGCCTACGGCGCCGGGTTCTGGCTGCCACTGGGCAACAGCATCGCGACCCTGTCGGCCAATCAGCATCACGAGCTGGTCAGCTGGTCCGGCGGCAACCGCCCCCCCGATACCGGCAGCCAGTCGGCCAGCAATGCCTGGCGCTTCACCGAGCTGAGCCTCATCACACCGGTCAACGTCAGCCTGTCGGTGCGTGTCACCGAGGGCACCGACCCCCACTATCTCATCGGCTTCGGCATCGGGCGCATGCAGCGCGGATTCGAACACCCGGCCCGGGTGCGAGCGCGGGCGGGAAACCATTATACTGTCCCCTGAATGGCACCGATGCCGCCCCCACTCCTGGAGCCGTTGTTCATGCGCCACCTGCTGCTTGCCACCGTGCTGTTCACCCTGGCGGGCTGCGCCGCCCTGCCCTTCGGTGAGCGCATCACCACCAGCGATCTGGAAGAGCGGGGGCGCGAGGACACCCGTGGGGTCAGCGGCTTCGTCTTCGGCCACGGGGTCGCCGACGATCCCGCCGATGCCCGGCAGATGGCCGCCGAGGAGCTGGCGCAGCAGCTGCTGACCCATGTCCGCTCCGAGGTCCGGATCTCCGAGCGCGAACTCCAGCAGGAGGAGTCTCGCGACCGCGTCTCCTCCCTGGAGCGCGAGCTGGAGAGCTCCGCCGCCGCCATGGCCAACGCCGCGCTGGAGGGCGTCGAGACCGATCTGGAGATGGAGGCGGATGACGGCTGGTACGTGCGCCTGCGCATCGCCGAGCACCGCATGGAGGAACTACGCCAGCGCGCCCGCCGGCAGGCGCCGGCCCTGGCGCAGTTCGAACTGACCACCCAGTACGGCGACGAACGGCCCGGCGTCCGGCTGCGCGCGGCCCTGCGCGGACTGGCGGTGGTCGAGCGCACTGGGGTCGGGGATGATCGGGTCTACCACCCGACCACCGGCGCCACCACCTTCAGCAGCTACTTCCAGCAGGTGGTGCTGGAGAGCGTCGAGGCGTTGCGGGTCGTGCCGCTGGTGGAGGAAGAGCAGGTCCGCTTCGCCGTGGTCCATGCCGAGACCCTGGCACCCCAGCCCGGACTGGCCATCGAGGTCGGGGAGCGCGCGCTGCGCACGAACCGGGGCGGTATTACCGACAGTCTCTCTCGGGACGATCTGGACGAGGCCGTGGCCGTCCATGCGGTGGGTTACGCCGAAGAGCTGGGTGATGGCGCCGAGGGGGAGGCCTGGGCCCACCCCGGGCGCAGCCTGCTCTATGTGACCAACTTCGACCCCAACGACTGGGCTGCCGACACCACCGAGGTGCTGGTGCATACCGCCCCCACCGGCGTGCTGGCCCGGATGGATGGCGACGAGCGGGTGACCCCGGCGCGCTTTCGGGCCGAGGCGGGCACAACCGCCCGCCTGGTCATCCCGGTGACCGACGATCACCGCGGCCATCAGGCCTCTCTCGACATCCCCGACGGGGCGCCCTTCGTGTACACCTCCGTGAGCCTGGACGAACGCCACTTCGGGAAGTTGCGTCTCGAGGCCGAGGGACGCCACAGCCGCATCCGCGTGGAGGGCCGCCACGGCGAATGGGAGACCAGCGACAATCGCTTCCGCGAGGTGGTCGATGTCGGCCGCTACGACATCACCATCTTCCGCGAGGACGACGGCGACTACCAGCGCATCGATGACCAGGTCACTGTCCTCGAGGACCAGCAGCTGGACCGCGA
>CAZGJO010000136.1:0-5849 GCA_964525685.1 uncultured Ectothiorhodospiraceae bacterium
GAAAAGATTCGACGGGTGTCCTCGGCCGGGACCGGCCACTTCTACACCACCACGAAGAACAAGCGCAACATGCCGGAGAAGATGGAGATCAAGAAGTTCGATCCGGTGGTGCGTCAGCACGTGATGTACAAGGAAGCCAAGATCAAGTAACCCGGATCGCGCCGTCCCCGACGGCGAACTGGCCCACGAAGAAGGCCCGCCACACGGCGGGCCTTCTTCGTTCAGGGGACGGGGTCACGGCGACCCGCCGAGCCCGGTTCGGAAAGATCAGACCAACGAACGCTCCCGCACCGTGTACCCCCGCAGCTGCCGCGCGAACGCCGCCAGCGCCTCGATCCCGGAGCTTTCCGCCCGCGCGCACCAGTCCTTCAGCGCCTTCAAGCGCTGCTCATGGCTGACGGCGGTCTGCTGCCAGATGGCCTGGAGCTGCTCGCGATAGGCCTGCGCGGTACGCAGTCGCGGGGAGCGTTCCACCGCCGCCTCCAGCGCCTTCCGGGCCTCCGGATCCGTCAGGTTCTCGTCCTTGCGCAGCGCCCGGTGGAGCCGCTGAAGCTGCCGCCGCACCGGGCCGGCCTCCTTGCCCAGATGGCGCATCTCGTCACGCAGCAAGCGATCCATCACATCCCGGCTGTAGCGGGCGAGGACCTGCATGCGATTGGTGACAACGGCGCGCACCGTGTCGGTGTCCGCCTCCGCCTTCGGCAGCACCGCGATACGCGGGGCCTCCTTCTTCACCTCGGCCAGACCCAGGGCGGCCAGGATCCGGATGTAGAGCCAACCCACATCGAACTCGCCGGGACGATGGCTGAAGCGCGCCGAGCTGGCATGGGCGTGGTGGTTGTTGTGCAGCTCTTCCCCGCCGATGACGATCCCCCACGGCACGATGTTGGTGGAGGTGTCGGTGGTGGCGTAGTTGCGATAGCCCCAGTAATGGCCGACCCCGTTGATGACACCGGCCGCCCAGAACGGGATCCACATCATCTGTACCGCCCAGATGGCGATGCCCATCAGCCCGAACAGGGCCACGTTGATGGCCAGCATCAGCACCACGCCGCCGAAGACGAAGCGACTGTAGAGGTTGCGCTCCACCCAGTCGTCCGGCGCCCCCTTGCCGTATTGCTGCACCGTCTCCGTGTTGCGCGCCTCCAGGCGATAGAGATCGGCGCCCTCGAACAGGACCCGGCCGATGCCGTGGATCTGCGGACTGTGGGGATCGTCCTCGGTCTCCACTTTCGCGTGGTGCTTCCGGTGCACGGCCACCCACTCGCGCGTCACCATGCCGGTGGTCAGCCAGAGCCAGAAGCGGAAGAAGTGACTCACCACCGGGTGCAGCGTCAGCGCCTTGTGCGCCTGATTCCGGTGGAGGTAGATGGTGACCGCGGCGATGGTAATGTGGGTCACCGCCAGGGTGAAGAGGAGATAGCCCCACCAGGGGGTATTGCTGAACAGACCTTGCCACATGGTGTCTTGTACCTCGGATACGACAGGGATACGACATGCATCCCGAGATTAGCACGCCGACATCGGGGCTCGACATCCCCGGTTTCGACCGGCTACGGCGGTTCGACCGCGTGCGAGGGTTTGGACCCCCTGATAGACTGCTTCGTTCCCTGGAACCGCAACCCGCGAGGAGAGCCGCGTGCCCGAACTCCCGGAGGTCGAAACCACCCGGCGGGGCCTGGCGCCCCACCTTCCGGGGCGTACCGTGGTCTCCGTGGTGGTCCGCCAGCCGAAGCTGCGCTGGCCGATCCCGGCCGATCTCGCCGATGTCCTGCACGGGGGAACCATCGAGGGCGTGGCGCGGCGCGCCAAGTATCTGCTGCTGCGCATCCATGAACCGGCCAGCGGGCGGGAACGCGGCACCCTGGTCCTTCACCTCGGCATGTCCGGCAGCCTCCACGTGGTCGACGCCGACACACCGCCGCAGCGTCACGACCACCTGGACGTCGTCCTCGACGATGGCCGCTGTCTGCGCCTCCGCGACCCTCGCCGCTTCGGCTCGGTCCAGTGGCAGCCCGCCGGCGAGGTCCTGGAGCTCTTCTACGCCCTCGGCCCCGAGCCCCTGGACGACGCCTTCGACGGCGACCATCTCCACCACCAGGCCCGGGGGCGCCGTCAGGCGGTCAAGGCCTTCCTCATGGACAATCGCATCGTGGTCGGCGTGGGCAACATCTACGCCACCGAGGCGCTGTTCCGCGCCGGCATCCATCCGGCCCGGGCGGCCGGCCGCATCGGCCGGGCGCGCTACCATCGGCTGGCGGCGGCCGTGGTCGCCGTGCTGGAGGAGGCCATCGCGGTGGGCGGGACCACCCTGCGCGACTTCACCGCCGCCGATGGCCAGCCCGGGTACTTCCGTATCCGGCTGGCGGTCTACGGCCGTGCCGGCGAACCCTGCCCCGCCTGCGGTCGGCCCCTGCTGAGCCGCCGGATCGGACAGCGCAACAGCGTCTACTGCGGCCACTGCCAGCGCTGAAGGGCATTCCGGGAAGAAACGGGGAAGGTCGGGCGAAGCGCGAAGAGACTCGGGCCGTCGGCGTACCTTCAGTCGGCATTCGCCGGCGCCAGGACGACCGGGCGAACCACCGCCTCCCCCTCGCCCCGCGGGTCACTGGCCGCCTCCAGGACATCCCCCCGCCGCAACACCAGCTGCAGATCACCGAAGGGGCGCACCTCGTCGAAGGCATGCCCGCGCTCCGCCAGCGCCTCGCGCACCGCCGCCGGGATCGCCGACGGCTCGTGCTCGATGACATCGGGCAGATACTGGTGGTGATAGCGCGGCCGCTCGGCGATGGCCGCCGCCCCGTCCCCGTCCATGACGCCGAAGGCGGCCTGCAGGACGGTGGTGATGATCCGGCTGCCGCCCGGGGTTCCGAGGATCGCCAGTCGATCCCCCTTCTCCAGGAAGGTCGGTGTCATGCTCGAGAGCGGCCGCCGTCCGGGGCCGACGGCATTCGCCTCGCCCTGGACCAGGCCGTAGGCGTTGGGCCGGCCCGGCTCGGCGGCGAAGTCATCCATCTCGTTGTTGAGGAGCACACCGGTACCGGGGGGCATGAAACCGGAGCCGAAGGGGTAATTGATGGAGAGGGTTGCCGACACCCGATTGCCCTCGGCATCCAGCAGCGAGAAATGCGTGGTGCTGGGGCCGCCCCCGGCGTCGACCACCGGCGGCAGCGCCTCGCTGTCGGTGGCCCGCCGCGGGTGGATGGAGGCCCGCTGGCCGGCGGCGTAGGCCGGATCCAGCAGCCTCTCCAGCGGCATCTCGACGTGATCGGGGTCACCGAGATAGGCGTTGCGATCGCGATAGGCGCGCCGCAGCGCCTCGACCACGAAGTGGAGCCGATCGGCCTCGGCGGCCTCCTCGCGCTCGTGGCCGGCCAGGATGTTCAGGGTCTGCGCCAGGACCACCCCGCCGGAGGACGGCGGCGCGGCGGCGGTCAGCGTCCAGCCGTCGTACGTGCTCCGTACGGGTTCGCGCTCCACCACACGGTAGTCGGCCAGGTCGGCCAGCGTCCAGATCCCGCCCTCGGCGCGCACCCCCGCCACCAGGGTCTCGGCAAATTCCCCCTCGTAGAAGGCCGCCGGTCCTTCGTCGGCCAGACGCTCCAGCAGCTCGGCCAGCGCCGGCTGGGTGAACCGGTGACCCTCGGACGGCACCGCACCGTCATCGAGGAAGATCGCGGCCGCGTCATCGGAGGCGGCCAGGGCATCACGCCGGAACGCCGCCAGCCGTCGATAGGTGGCGGTCACCTCCACGCCCTCGCGCGCCGCGCGGATGGCGGGGCGGAGGTTCTCCGCCAGCTCCAGACGGCCGTGCTCACGGGTGATGTGGGCCAGCGCCGCCGGGGTCCCGGGGATGCCGGCGGCCAGGGGGCCGTCCATGGAGGCGCCTTCGCGACGCTCGCCGTCCGCATCCAGATAGAGGTCCCGATGGGCTTCGGCCGGGGCCGTCTCGCGCCCGTCGACCATGACCGCCGGGGTGTCGTCCCCGGCCAGCAGCCAGAAACCGCCGCCGCCGAGGCCGGAACCGTACGGCTCCACCACGGCCAGGGTCGCGGTGACCGCCACCGCCGCATCGAAGGCGTTCCCCCCGGCCTCCAGGATCTCGAAGGCGGCGGCGGTGGCCACCGGGTGGGCCGTTGCCACCGCCGCGCCCGGGTTGGTGCTGTCCTCCTTGACCGGCGCGCCGGCGGCGGCCCAGAGCGGCAGGGCCACGACCAGCAGCAACGTCCCGAGCCCGCCACGGCGTACGGCGCGCCGGCGCGCGCCCCCGGTGCCCCTCGGTCGTGCCGTCCCTTCGACCGCCATGGCGCGGGTCCGGACCGGCCTCAGCCGGTCAGCTTCTCGTACTTGGCCATCAACTGATCCTGCGTCTCTTCGTTATCCGGATCGATGATGATGCAGTCCACCGGGCAGACCTCGATGCACTGGGGTTCATCGTAGTGGCCCACGCATTCGGTGCAGAGATCGGGGTTGATCTCGTAGATCTCCTCGCCCATGTAGATGGCTTCGTTGGGGCACTCGGGCTCGCAGACATCGCAGTTGATGCATTCATCGGTAATCATCAGGGCCATGGCACTCTCGCTCCTCTGGTTGCGGTTCAGCCCGGTGGCGATTCATTCGGTGTCAGATGCTAACCCAAACGGGCCTTCAGTGCAGCCTCGACTTTTGCATGGACAAAGGGGCTGACATCGCCCCCGAGGGCGGCGATCTCGCGGATGAGGGTCGCCGAGAGAAAGGTGTTGCCCTCCGACGGGGTCAGAAAGAGGGTCTCGACCTCCGGCGCCAGGCGGCGGTTCATGCTCGCCAGTTGGAACTCGTACTCGAAGTCGGAGACCGCCCGCAGCCCGCGCACCAGCACCTGGGCCTGTCGTTCACGGACAAAGTCCACCAGCAGGTTGTCGAAACCGACCACCGTGACGTTGTCGAGTCCGGCCAGCACCTCCGCCACCAGACCCACCCGCTCGTCGTGTCCGAACAGGGGGTCCTTGCCCGGATTGGCCGCCACCGCCACGACGACCTCGTCGAAGAGGTGGGCGGCCCGGGCAATGAGCTCGCCGTGGCCATGGGTTATGGGGTCGAAGGTGCCCGGATAGACCGCTCTCACCGCCATCGTCTACTCCTCGCCGTCTGCCTCCGGGGTCTCCCGGCACAGGAGATCATACCGCACACCCCCGGCGATGCGCTGCCGCCGGCCGTGCCAGTTCACCGGCCAGGCCGGCTCGTCCCCGTGAGCCGGGGTCTCGGCGTAGATCCGGGCCTCCGGCGCCAGCCACCCTCCCTCTTCCAGGGCAGCCGCCACCGGTTCCCAGAGATCGGCGTCGAAGGGGGGGTCCAGGAAGACGATGTCGAAGGGTTCCGCAGCGCCCCGGAGCCAGCGCAGCGCATCCTGCTGCACCACCCGCGCCGCCTCGGCCTCCAGCGCCGCCACCTGTTCGCGCAGGGCGCGGGCCACCGGGGCCGCGCGCTCCACCAGCACGGCCTGTGCGGCCCCGCGCGACAGCGCCTCCAGCCCCAGCACGCCGCTGCCGGCGAAGAGATCGAGACAGCGCGCCCCGGGCAGATCCGGGGCGAGCCAGTTGAACAGGGTCTCCCGGACCCGGTCGGGGGTCGGGCGCAGCCCCCGCCCGTCGGGCACTGCCACCCGCCGGCCGCGCCAGCGCCCGGCGATGATGCGGACGCCGCCGCCCTTCCTAGTCACCGCGACCCACGGTGACCACCACCAGCCGGTCCGGGTCCACCCGGCGCTTGAAGGCGTCCTGGATATCCTCCGCCTCCACCGCCTCGATGTTCTCGATGAACCGGTCCAGATGGTCCAGCGGCAGCTCGTGGAAGCCGATCATCGCGATGTA
>CAZGJO010000137.1:0-5791 GCA_964525685.1 uncultured Ectothiorhodospiraceae bacterium
GCGTCGTCGTCGCTGTCATCCGAAACCACCGGGACCTCGGGGTCGTCAGCGTCGTCGTTGCTGTCATCCGAAACGACCGGCTCCTCGGTCGACTCCGTCGCCGTCGGGGTGATCGAGTAGATGGCGATGTTGCTGATGGCGGGGATGCTCTGATCCCGTGCGCCGACGCGCAGATCGGTACCGCCAACGCTGTAGGAACCGCCGTCGTCAACCTCGGTGATGTCGGTGTGCCCGGGGCCAGCCTTGAGGCAGAGCTCGACCGTTCCGCCGGCGACCTCGACGGAGTGTTGACTGTCGTTCAGTACCTCGATGGTGACACCGTCGTACGTGTCGCCGAACAGTGCACCCAGGTCGTGGGTCGTGCCGCTGCTGACGCCGTCGATCTTGTAGAGCAGGTTTGCGGTCGGGCAGTTGCCGCCGGGGCCGGAGACGAGCTGTGCCTCATCGTCATCGTCGTCGTCGGAGGACGAGCCGTTGGACGGGGTCGCCGGCCCATCACTGGACGACCCGTTTGACTCCGGTTCCGGCTCTGGCTCCGACTCGAGCTCTGGCTGCGACTCACGCTCCACTTCCGGCTCAGGCTCCGGTGCTGCGTCTGACGGCGGACCTGCGTGGTCCGGCGTTCCCGCATCGGCCGGCGGGCCCGCGTGCGAAGGTGCGCCCGCCTCCGCCGCAGCTCCCCCTCGGTTGCCACGGTTGCCGTTGTCCGATGCGGCGTCAGCGGCTGCGACCGGCAGCACGGCCGGGAGCAGGAGCGCCGTGAGCGCGAAGATGGAGGCGATGCGTCGCGTCTGCATGAGAAGTGCACCTCGAGGGTTCGAGCCGGCCCTGGGGCCGACGGTTGGTCGGTCCTCGGGGTCGGTCTCGCCACTCGCTCCCCTCGAGCCCGTCAGCCCTCTCAGGCCGACCCGGCGACCGCTCTCTGCGGCTCGAGGATCGTTGCGTCCCCTGTTGCACGCCACGTGATGTGGCGACCACTCTGAGTAGCGAGCGATGTACGGACTATGCCCCGCACCACCACGCTCCGCAACGCGTTGGGGCAGATGAACACGAAGCGTTACTGCGACACCGCGGATAGCCACTAGAAGCACATCAACGACTACGCAGCGTTAGCTGCTCACGTGCGACCAGCGCACAAGCTACTAACGGCGCGTATCTAGAGCTGCACGCAGTGTTCTCTCCCGCAGCCGATGCCAGCGGCGATCACCCCGCGTCGAGCACCCCGTGCTGCACCCATCGGTCCAGCAGTCGCGCGATCATCGACGCCGCCTGATCACGGCGCACCGGGACCGACGGTGCGAACCGGTCCTCGCTCTGCCCCAGGATGATGCGCAGCCCCGCGGCCTTGTCGATCCAGCGTTCATCGTCGACGCCGGCGGTATCGACGAACACCGGCCCCTCGGCGCGTACCTCGCCGCCGGCCACGTACTCGGCTGCCCGCGCGACCACCGCTGCGAGCTCCGCACGGGTGGTCACCGCCTCCGGCTCGTAGGTCGTCGAGGTGGTGCCACGCACGATCCCGACCGCCGCAAGCGCCTCGATGGCGTCACGGTGCGTGTTGTCGGACACGACATCGGTGAACCGTGACCGCGTCGGCGTGGGCGGCCGCGCTCCGGCCTCGTCCAGACCCCGGGCCACCAGCGAGGCGATCTGCGCCTTGGTCAGGTCCCGGGACGACCCGAAGTCTGTGGCCGACACCCCGTTGGTCACGCCCCGGCTCAGCAGGCAGGCCACGGCGGGGCGGTGCGGGCTGGTCGCGGAGATGTCGTCGAAGGCCAGGTCGGTCGGGTCCATCTCCGGGCACGCGGAGACCCGTGTGCCCAGGTGATCGAGGAGCGCAGGCGCCCGCACGAGCCCACCCGACGAGGTCGCTGACAGCGCGTCCAGCGGCCGCACGCTCTGGCTGACCGCGTCCACCACCTCGGTGGCGGACAGGTCCGGATCGCGCTCCAGGGCGAGGGCAACCACGCCGCTGACGAAGGGAGCCGCCATGGAGGTACCGCTGGCGATGGACAGCTGCTGCCCCGGCCAGGCGGAGACGATCCAACGACCCGGTGCCGCCACGTTCACGTGCTGTCGGCTGTAGTTGCTGAAGTCGCTGAGGGTGCCGTCGTGGGACACCGATGCGACCGTGAGCAGGTTCGGTAGGTCGTAGCGCGCCGGGTACCAGACGTAGCTGTCGAGGGAGCTGCTGTCGTTGCCCGCGGCGGCCACCACCGGGATCGGTGACTCCGCTATCGCGGTGCGTAGCGCCGTGGATGCCCCCGGCGAGCCCCAGCTCGCGTTGATGACGTCCGCCCCGTTCGCAACGGCGTAGCGGATGGCGGCGACGGCGTCGGAACCGCGCCCCTCGGCGCCGTGGATGAACTTCAGCGGCATGATGCGCGCACCCGGGGCCACGCTGTCGAAACCGACGCTCGGCAGCGCGCTGGCGGAGATGATCCCGGCGACGTGGGTGCCGTGGGCGTCGTAGGCCTCGCTGGCGAACACCTCGGCGTTGTCGTGGACGAAGTTCCAGCCGTGCACGTCGTCGACGAAGCCGTTGCCGTTGGTGTCGCGACCGTCGACCCGCTCACCAGGGTTGTTCCAGATGTGATCGCGCAGCAGCGGATGGTCGATGTCGACACCGCTGTCGATGACCGCGACGACCACGCCGCTGCCGTCGGCGTAGGGACGGGCCGCACGCCCGCCGACGTCGATGCCGGATCGACCGCGTTCAGTCCCGATGGAGGCGCCGTCGTTGGCGATGCCCCAGGACGGCGGCACCTGGGAGGTGGTCTCTATCGAGCTCGAGTCGAGGTCGAGGCTCGCGATGTCGCCGGCGAGGGTGACCTCACCGGCGGCAACGGCGAGGTCGAGGTCGACCGTGCCATGCAGTTCCCAGGCCGGCGTGATCGCGGCATCCGGCTCCACCGCCACCACGTCGTGCCGCGCTTCCAATACCCGTACCGCCCGGGCGAGGTCGAGGCTCCGGTCGAACTCGAGCACCTGGACCGCTGAGCGGTCGACGTGCTCGTTGGCGACGGGCCGTGCGCCGGGCAGTCCGGCGGCCTCGGCCGCAGCCGCCACCGGCGAGCTGAAGGTCACCAGCACGCGGTGCGGTCCGTCGAGCGCGACCGCGACCTCGGCCGTGGCGGAGGCGATCCCGGCCGGACCCGTCGCAACGAGCGACAGGGCCAGGACGACCGCAGCCCACCGCGAGGCGGTGCGCGAAGGGGGAACAGCCCGACTGGGCACGCGCAACCTCCGGCAGCCAGGGACGCCACAGCGGCAGTGGCGCCCTCATCTCCGTCCCATCGACCCGGTACACCCCTTGCTGGAGCCGATGTGCGCCAACTGCGCAACGCTCCGTGGTCTAGCAACCGCAGCGCGCGAGCTCCATCGGCAGCGTTACGGAAAGCGCGCCCGGTGCGCGCCTCAGCCGTCCCGGGCGTCCGGCCCCGGCAGTGACGCATCGACGCGGGGTTTGCTCACCCGCACCACCAGGTCCGCGAGCAGGCCGATGGAGATCACCTGGAAGGCAGCGAACAGCAGCAACAGGGTGTTGGTGGCGATCCGCAGATCCTTGGTCACCACGTCGAACCCGACCTTGGCCAGGCCCGCGAACAGCAGCGCCAGACCGATGGGCATGAACACCCTGAGCGGCTCGTAGGACAGGATCATCCGCACGACCTGCAGCAGGTACTTGCGGGTGTCGCGGTACCAGTGGAACTTCGACTCCCCCTTGCGTTCCGCATAGGGGATGTCCACGTAGGAGACACTGAGCCCGTCGGTCATGAACGACATCGTCATCGTCGTGACACAGGAGAAGCCGTTGGGCAGCTGGTGCAGGTAACGCACCGCGTGCTCTCGGCGGAACACCCTGAAGCCGGAGTTGAGGTCAGGGATCTGCTGCTGGGTCAGATACTGGGCCAGCCGCCGGATCGCCCACTTGGCCGGCACACGCGCCAGCTTGTGGGTGCCCTCCTCGCTGGTCCGTGCCCCCACCAGTTGGTCGTCGTCACCCAACTGGTCCACCAACCACGGGATGTGGTCGTTGGGGTAGGTCATATCCACATCGGTCCACACCACGAACCGTCCGCGAGCGGCCCCGGTCCCCGTGCGCCGGGCACCACCGGAACCGAGGTTGCGGCGGTGCTCGAAGACACGGATGCGCTGGTCGGCGTCCGCCAACTCGCGCAGCCGCTCCCGCGTGCCGTCGGAGGAGCAGTCGTCGACCGCCACGATCTCCCAGGCGTAGCTGGATGCGTCCATCGCGGCGGTGATGCGCTCCACCTCGGCGTCGAGGTGGCCGAACTCGTTGTAGGTGGGCAGGATGATGGAGACGTCCACGGGGCCCGGCTCGCTTCTGCCGTCAGCGTCACGTGCGCTGGCGGCGGTGGGCGCGGCGGTGGGCGCGGCGGCGGTCGAGGCTCCGGTGGTTGACACGATCAACGGCTCCGCAGGTGGCCACGGCCGATCCCGTGGTAGTGGAGACCGGCCGCCAGCGCCGCCTCGGCATCGAGGCAGTTCCGGCCGTCGATCACGATCGGGTAGTCGAGAGCGGCCTTGATGTCCGCGGGGTCCAGGGTGGCGATCTCCGGCCACTCGGTGGCGATCACCGCGGCGTGGGCCCCGGCCAGGGCCTCGAGGGGTTCGTGGATGAGCTCCACATCCGGGAGTTCCGCAGCCACCCCCTCGAGCGCGACAGGATCGTAGATGCGCACGTGCGCGCCCTCGTCGAGCAGATCCGAGGCGAGGTAGAGGGCGGGGGCCTCACGCAGGTCGTCGGTCCCTGGCTTGAAGGCGGCACCCAGGATGGTGATCGTCTTGCCCTGCAGGTGCCACAGCTCATCGCGCAGCCGGTCGATCACCACCCGGCGCTGGCCGGCGTTGATGGCACGGACCTCCTCGAGGAGGCCGAACTCGTAGCCGACCTGGCGGGAGAGGTGGGCGAACGCGTCCACGTCCTTTGGGAAGCAGGAGCCGCCGTAGCCGAGCCCGGCGCGCAGGAAAGCGGAGCCGATCCGGTCGTCGTAGCCCATCCCCTGCGCCACTACCTCGACGTCGGCACCGACGCGGTCGCACACGTTGGCGACGGCGTTGATGAAGGACAGGCGGGTGGCGAGGAAGGCGTTGGAGGCGTGCTTGATCAGCTCCGCGGTGGGCACGTCGGTCTCCACCACCGGGCAACCGACCTTTGCCACCATCGGGGCGTAGACCTCGCGGAGCTGGTCGCGGGCGTGGTTGGAGGCGGTGCCGTAGACGATGCGGTCGGGCTCGGCAGTGTCCTTGACGGCCACACCTTCGCGCAGGAACTCCGGGTTGGAGGCGACGTGAACCAGCAGCTCGTCGGCGCCGATGGCGGCACGTTCCCGGTCGATCACCTGGGTGAGGCGCGCACCGGTGTTGGCGGGGACGGTGGACTTCTCCACCAGCACCAGCTCCCGGGACGCGTAGCGGGCGACCTGCTGACCGACACGCTCCACGAAGCGCAGGTCCGGCCCCCCGCCGGGAAGCGGTGGGGTGCCGACGCACACGAAGACGACCTCGGCGTGGTCGACGGCCTCACGGAGATCACTGGTGAAGGTGAGGGAGCCGTCCGAGGTGACCTTCGCCAGCAGCTCGGGGAGGTCGGGCTCGTGGAACGGCACACCGCCAGCCTGCAGGGTGGCGAGCTTGTCTGCGTCGTCATCCAGGCCGATGACCCGGTGGCCGAGGTCGGCGAAGACCGCCGCGGTGACGAGGCCGACGTGACCGACGCCGATGATCGAGATGTCCACGCGAATGCTCCGTCGAGGTGATTGGGTCA
>CAZGJO010000138.1:0-5766 GCA_964525685.1 uncultured Ectothiorhodospiraceae bacterium
AGCCGCCTGGAGCCGGTGGGCAACTACGCCATCCAGCTCTACTTCGACGACGGCCACGACTCCGGGATCTTCTCCTGGGACCTGCTCTACAAATACGGCCTCAACCAAGACGAGCTGTGGCGGAAGTATCTGGCCCAGCTCGAGGAAGCGGGCCTGAGCCGGGACCCGGCGCCGCAGGCCGGCGGCGGCGGAACGCCCAACGCCATCGACGCCAATGCCCCCTACCGCACCCACTGACGCCGCGCCACGAGGAGAGAGACCATGAGCCAGGATCCCGGTTCCCGCGACACCACCCACTTCGGCTACCAGCAGGTGCCGAAGGGCGAGAAGCGCCATCGGGTCGCCGGCGTCTTCTCGTCGGTGGCGCAGAAGTACGACGTCATGAACGACGTGATGTCCATGGGGATCCACCGCGTCTGGAAGCGCTTCACCATCGAGCGCGCCGGCGTCCGCCGGGGCCACCGCGTGCTGGATCTGGCCGGCGGCACCGGCGACCTGGCCGAGGCCTTCGCCCGCCGGGTCGGTCCCGAGGGCGAGGTGGTGCTCTCCGACATCAACGCCGAGATGCTCGAATGCGGTCGCGAGCGGCTGGTCAACGCCGGTGTGGTCGGCAACGTCGACTACGTCCAGGCCGACGCCGAGGCGCTGCCCTTCCCCGACCACCACTTCGACCGGGTGACCATGGCCTTCGGCCTGCGCAACGTCACCGACAAGGACGCGGCGCTGGCCTCCATCAACCGGGTGCTGAAGCCGGGCGGCAAGCTGCTGGTGCTGGAGTTCTCGCACCCGGTGCTGCCCGGTCTGAAGCCGGTCTACGACGCCTACTCCTTCGGCGCCCTGCCGCTGATGGGCAAGCTGGTGGCCAACGACGCCGACAGCTACCGCTACCTGGCCGAATCCATCCGCATGCACCCGGACCAGAAGACCCTGGGCGGGATGTTCGAGGACGCCGGCTTCGAGCAGGTCACCTGGCACAACATGAGCGGCGGCATCGTCGCCCTGCACATCGGCACGAAGGTCTAGCCATGCACGCGACGCCGGGAAGCGGGACCGCCCACGGCTGGGAAAACACCGTCCCGGTGGCGCCACCGGCTACGGCCGACGGCCCGGACCTCCCGTACGCCCGGTTCACCGACCGCGCCCTGGCCATCGGGGCCGATCTCCTGCTGGGGCTGGTGGTCTTCCTGCCGCTGGCCATCGCGGCCGTCGGCGGGGTCGAGGCGGCGCTGTCCGGCTGGTCGCGCCGCCTGTTCATCGATCTGCTGCCGGCGCTGGCGGTGGTCTTCTTCTGGCTCCATTACGGCGCCACGCCGGGCAAGATGCTGATGGGGCTGCGCGTCGTGGCGGTGGCCGACGGCGGGCCGCTGAGCATCAAGCGCGCCGTCCTGCGCTACATCGGCTACTTCCTCTCGGCCCTGCCGCTCTACCTCGGCTTCCTGTGGGCGCTGTGGGATCGGCGCCGCCAGGGCTTCCACGACAAGATCGCCGGGACCACGGTGGTCGAGGTGGCGGACGATGACGAATCGCGCAAGGATCTGGCCACACTCATGCGGGAGGCGGGATGCAGGAACTGATTCAGACCACGGCCGCCGGGCTCGAGCAGGCGGTGAACGCCGCCCTGGCGCTGGATCCCGAGGCCCGTTCTCGCCTGGAACGCCTGGACGGCCGCGTCCTGGCGGTGGAGCTCACCGGCCTCGGGGCCACGCTGGCGGTGATCCCGGTGGCCGGTCGCCTGACCCTCGCCCCGGCCTGGGACGGCGAGGCCGATGCCACCCTCCACGGCGCCCCGCTCTCGCTCCTGCGCCTCGGACTCGGCGATCAGGGGGTGGTGCGCCGGGGCGACGTGCGCATCAGCGGCCGGGTGGAGGTGGCCCAGTCCTTCCAGCGCTTCTTCGACCAGCTGGACATCGACTGGGAGGAACACGTCTCGCGGCTGGTGGGCGATCCGCTGGCCCACCGACTCGGCGGGCTCGTCCGGGACCTGGGCCAGTGGGCCGGGGGGATGCTGGGCAACGGCCTGGCCACCGGCGGGGAATATCTCCGCGAGGAGCGTCGCTGGCTGCCCACCCGCGCGGCGGTGGCCGCCCGGCGCGAGGACATCGCCACCCTGCGGGATGATGTGGCCCGCCTGGAGGCCCGCGTACGCCTGCGGGAAAACGACCGGGGCGACGGCACATGAACTTCCGCAGCTGGCCGCGCCTGATCCGCATCGGCTGGGTCCTCGCCCGCCACGGCCTCGACGACCTCCTCTACACCCTGCCGGTGCTGCGCCGCCTGGCCTTCCTGCGCTACGTGACCCCCGGCTACTGGCTCCACTCCGGGCGGCCACGCGGCGAGCGGCTGCGCAAGGCGCTGGAGGATCTCGGGCCGGTCTTCGTCAAGCTCGGGCAGATCCTCTCCACCCGGCGCGACCTGCTGCCCCCGGACATCGCCGAGGAGCTGGCGCTGCTGCAGGACCGGGTCCCCCCCTTCCCAAGCGACGATGCCCGCGGGCTCATCGAGGCCGCCTTCGACCAGCCGGTGGACGAACTGTTCCTGCGCTTCGACCCGGACCCGCTGGCCTCCGCCTCCATCGCCCAGGTACACACCGCCCGGCTGCCGGCCGATCCGGCGCACGGCCGGCCGGAGGACCAGGAGGTGGTGGTCAAGGTGGTGCGTCCCGGGATCGGCGATACCATCCGCCAGGACGTGGCACTGATGTACATCCTCGCCCGTGCCGTGGAGCGCTACTGGTCCGAGGGGCGGCGCCTGCGCCCGGTGGAGGTGGTCGGCGAGTTCGAGAAGACCATCTACGACGAGCTCGACCTCATGCGCGAGGCGGCCAACGCCTCGATGCTGCGGCGCAACTTCGAGGGCTCCGGCCAGCTCTACATCCCGGCGGTCTACTGGACCCATACCCGCGCCAGCGTCATGGTCATGGAGCGCATCGACGGGATCCCGGTGAACCACACCGAGGCCATCCGCGACGCCGGGGTCGACCTGCGCGTGCTGGCCGAGCGCGGCGTGGAGATCTTCTTCACCCAGGCCTTCAAGCACAACTTCTTCCACGCCGACATGCACCCGGGGAACATCTTCGTGGCGCGCGACGGGCGCTATCTGGCGGTGGACTTCGGCATCATGGGCAGCCTCAACCCCGAGGACCAGCGCTATCTGGCGGAGAACTTCGTCGCCTTCTTCAACCGCGACTACCGGCGGGTTGCGGAGCTTCACGTCGAGTCGCGCTGGGTGCCGCCGGAGACCCGCATCGACGAGTTCGAGGCGGCCATCCGCACCGTCTGCGAACCGATCTTCGAGCGGCCGCTGAAGGAGATCTCCTTCGGCCACCTGCTGCTGCGGCTGTTCCAGGTGGCGCGCCGCTTCCACATGGAGGTGCAGCCGCAGCTGGTGCTGCTGCAGAAGACCCTGCTGAACATCGAGGGGCTGGGCCGCCAGCTCTACCCCGACCTCGACCTCTGGCGCACGGCCAAACCCTTCCTCGAGGACTGGATGAAGCAGCAGGTCGGTCCGCGCGCCTTCATCCGCAACCTCCGCCACGAGGCACCGCACACCCTGGAGATGCTGCCCTCCCTCCCAGGGCTGGCCGAGCGGGCCCTGACCCGGCTGGCCGAGCCCAATCACGGTCCCGCCATCGAGGCGCGCCTGGAGCGGCTGGAGGAGCGCCAGCACCAGGGCCAGCGGCGCCAGCGCCTGACCACCGCCGGCGTCGGCCTGCTGCTGGCCGGCGCCCTGCTGGCGACCCTCGGCCTCGGCGACCCGCGCCTCGGCCCGGCGTGGCTGGAGGTGCCGCTGATCGGCTGGGGTAGCGCCGTTCTGGGTGGTCTCCTGCTGCTGCGCGGGATGTTCCGCTAGCACACTCCTCCGGGCCACGGAACGTCCACACAGGGACGGGTCCGAACGCCCTCGCGCGATCGTTTTCCACCGAGCCGGGGAGACCGGTCCCGTCCCTTTTTTCATCCCACCTCTTGCGAATGCGTATCGTTCTCGTTAATACCCTCACCCACTGACACCAAACGGTCACGGGAGAGCCCCGCGATGAACGATTCGAAGCCCGCCGTGCGCGAGGTGGACGCCCGCGAACTCCTGGGCGATACAGGCCAGCTCAGGATCCGCCTGGGGGATCAGGTCTACACCCTGCGGCTGACCAGTCAGAACAAGCTGATCCTCACCAAGTAGTTCTCTCGACCTCCTGGTCGAAACCGTGCGACGTAGCGAGGGCCCACTCCTCCCTCGACTCCCTTTGGCCGCGACCCGCTCGCGGCCTTTTTTTGTCGAGGAAAAATTCATATTTGTTGCGATTTTGTAACATCTTGTCACAAACCTTCCGTGATCGTTCATTCCCGTTCTCTCCATGTGTTATATCGAAAGGTCGATGAGAGGGGAAACCAGCATGACAACCACAGAGGAAAGCACCGTTGCCGAGGTCCTGCAGACCGACGTCCTGGTCTGCGGCCCCGAGATCAAGCTGGATGAGGCCGCGCGCCGGATGCGCGAGCGCAATTGCAGCTCCATCATCATCACCGAGCGGGACCGGCCGGTGGGGATCTGGACCGAGCACGACGCCACCCGCCTCGACTTCTCCACCGAGGCGTTCTACCAGACCGCCATCGCCGAGGTGATGAGCTGCCCGCTGAAGACCATCCCCCTGGACGCCACCATCGATGAAGCGGCCATGCGCTTTCGCGAGGAACGGGTCCGCCACTTCGTGGCCATCGGTGACGGCGGGCGACTGGCCGGCATCCTCTCCCAGACCGACGTCACCCTGGGCCACAGCATCGACCACTACCTGACCCTGCGCCCGGTGACCACGGCCATCCGCTCCGGGATCCCGCGTCTCGATGCCGACCTCATGCTGCACGAGGGGGTGGACGAGATGCGCCGCATGCAGGGTGACGCCGCCATTGTCGACTTCGCGGATGGACGGCGCGGCATCATCACCGAGCGCGATCTGGTGCGACTGGTCGCCGAACACTGCCACACGGGAACCGTGGGCGAATTCGCCAGCGTACCGCTGCGGACCATGCCGGCGGACGAGTCCCTGCTCTCGGCGCGCAACCTGCTGGAGCGCGAGGGCATCCGCCATCTGGGCGTGGTCGACGAGCAGGACGAGCTCACCGGCATCCTGGCCATCTCCGACATCCTCCAGATCCTGCAGAACGACTACCTGCAGAAGCTCACCGAGACCCTGCGCGAACGCGACGAGCAGCTGATCCGCTCCCGGCGCGACCTGCAACTGGCCAAGCGGGTCATCAACTCGGCCCACAACGCCATCGTCATCGCCAACCTGTCCGGCGCCATCGAATTCGCCAACCCCGCTTTCGCGCAGCTCACCGGCCACGACCCCGAAGCCCTCATCGGGCAGCCCGTGGTGGAGACCCTGGTCCGGGACGACGGTGAACGCACACGGCTGCGCGAGCAGCTGGACCAGCGGGAGTACTGGGAGGGCGAGCTGACCGGTCTCCATGCCAGCGGCGATCGGCTGCTGCTCTGGGCCTCGGTGGAGTTCAGCGTCTGCACCGAAAGCGAAGAGGCCCAGTACATCATCAACCTCGACGACATCAGCGAGCGCAGGGCCCTGGAGGAGCGGACCCGCTATCTGGCCTACTACGATCCCCTCACCGGACTGCCCAACCGCACCCTGTTCCTCGACCGTCTGGAACACGCGATCCAGAGCGACCAGCGCCATCAGCGGCGGGGGGCCCTGCTGTTCATGGACCTGGACAACTTCAAGACCCTCAACGACGTGCGCGGCCACGAGGCCGGCGACGA
>CAZGJO010000139.1:0-5746 GCA_964525685.1 uncultured Ectothiorhodospiraceae bacterium
CGATCTTGATGGTGGAACGCTGCCACGACACCCCTCCCCTGCCCGAGGCGCAGCCGACCCTGGACAACCGCCCCTGGCTCTGACGCACCGGGGGAACGGGCCCGCCCTCAGAAGCTGTTCTCGATCCGCGCCACTCCGGGCACCGCCCCGACCACGATCCGCTCCACCACGTTGCGCAGATCCAGCGGCGCGTTCGGACACCCGGTGCACGCCCCCTTCAGCCGCACCCGCACGGTGCGCCCCTCCACCGCCACCAGCTCGATGTCGCCCCCGTCGCGACTGAGGATCCGCCGGGCATCGTCCACCGCCGCCGCCACCTCGTCGACCTGCGGCTCGGGGTGGGCCTCGGCGTCATGGCCCCGGCCGCCCAGGGCCCGACTGCGCTCGGCCATGGCCTGGGCGCGGGCGATGGCATAGGCCCGGTCCGGATCGTCTTCCTCGAGGGCGTCCAGCTCCTCCTCGGTATAGAAACGGACCGGCTCCGGGGTGTCATCACCGGCATCACCCAACGGCTCGCTCATGGGGGACTCCTTCAGGCGGGGGATGGCGCCCACTCGGCAAGGCGGGCGCGCAGGCGCTTGTGGGCCTGACTCAGGATCTGGCTGACGCGCGACTCGGTGACGCCGATGACCTCGCCGATCTCGCGCAGGTTCAGCTCGCGGTCGTAGTACATGGCCATCACCATGGCCTCGCGCTCGGGGAGATTGCGGATGGCCTCGGCCAGGCCGGACTGGAACCGCTCATCCTCCAGACCGGCCTGGGGCGTCGGGGCATCGGACGGCATCACCTCCATGACGTCCCCTTCGCCGGCCATGTCCTCGAGGCTGAAGATGCGGCTGGAGGAGGTGTCGCGCAGGAGCTGGTGGTACTCGTCCACGTCCAGCTCCATCTCGGCGGCGATCTCTTCGTCGCGGGCGTCGCGCCCCTCGCGCTGCTCGATGGTGCGGATGGCGTCGGAGAGCGCCCGCGCCTTGCGGTGGACCGACTTCGGCGTCCAGTCGTAGCGGCGCAGCTCATCGATCATGGCGCCGCGCACGCGGATGGTGGCATAGGTCTCGAAACTGGCGCCCTGCGTGGGATCGTACTGACGGGAGGCGTCCAGCAACCCCATCATGCCGGCCTGGAGCAGGTCATCAAGCTGCACGCTGGGCGGCAGGCGGCCCATCATGTGATGGGCGATGCGCTTGACCAGCGGCGTGTACTGGTGAAGCAGCTCGTCCTGTTGTTGCGCCTTCTGGATTTCGGAATACATGAACCCCGGTGACCGCTGGCGGGAGCACTGAGCGTCCCGCGTCACGTGCTCGCATTGACCTGCACGCAGCATACAAGACCCCGGCGGTGCTGAAAAGCGCCCCGGCAGCCGGACGCCGGATATCTGCGCAGTCTCCGCGCGCCTCAGGGACGCGTTTTCGGCTCGAAGTAGAGGCAGTCCTGCCCGGAAGACTCACGCACCGCGTCCACCGGCAGCCGCTGTGACTTGAAATCCATGGCGGTACAGCCGTACGGGAAATCCGGCTCCCAGGTGATGAAGAAATGGCGACACTGCCAGCAGTTGGCCCGCTCTTCGGACTGGTTTTCCATGGGCATTCAATCGTTGAGGGCAAGAAAGTTCCGACGGTAGTAGACCAGCTCCTGGATGGATTCGCGGATGTCGTCCATGGCCAGATGGGCCCCGCCCTTGCTGAAGCCGCTGTAGACCTCCGGGGCCCAGCGCCGCGCCAGCTCCTTCAGGGTACTGACATCGAGGTTCCGGTAGTGGAACCACGCCTCCAGCCTCGGCATGCAGCGGGCAAGGAAACGGCGGTCCTGACAGATGCTGTTGCCGCACATGGGCGATGCCCCCGCCGGCACGTACCGGCTCAGGAACTCGATGGTCCGCTCCTCGGCCTCCGCCTCGGTCACCGAGCTCGCCCGGACCCGCTCCACGAGGCCGGAATCGCCGTGCTGACGCGTATTCCACTCGTCCATGCCGTCCAGCACCGCGTCGGGCTGATGGATGGCCAGCACCGGCCCCTCGGCCAGGACGTTCAGGCGGGCATCGGTGACGATGGTGGCGATCTCGATGATCCGATCGTTGTCGGTGTCCAGCCCGGTCATCTCCAGATCGATCCAGATCAGGTTGTCGGCATCGGCGGCCATGAGTCCCTCCCGCGTTTCAGGCAACGTCGGTCATTGTATCAGTTCGTGCGGGGCATTCATCCGGAACGGCAAAACGCTATACTGGGGGCATGCAAGGCCCCCGTCACCTCCCCCGATGACCCCCCGAGAACCCGCTTCCGAACGGCACGGACGGGTGCTGGTCCGCCACGGCAACCACGCCGAGGTCCTCGGCGAGGATGGCGTGACGGCGCTCTGCCCCCTGCAGCGCCGCCACGGCGACCTCGTCTGCGGCGACCGGGTGCGCTGGCGACTCGAGGGCGAGGCCGGGCAGATCCTCGAACGGCTCCCGCGCACCAGTGAGCTCGTCCGCGCCAGCCGGGGGCGGCCGCGCACGCTGGCGGCCAATGTCGACTGGGTCGGCGTGGTGGTCGCCCCGGCCCCCGGCATCGATCCCGAAGACATCGACCGCTACCTGATCGCGTGCGAACTCTCCGAACTGCCCCCGCGCCTGCTGCTGAACAAGGCGGACACCGTAAACGCCGAGGAGCGCCGTGCCATCGACGCGCAGCTGGCGGAATTCCGGGACCTGGACATCGCCACCCTGTATACCAGCAGCGTCGACGGCGAAGGGCTGGAGACCCTCCGGGACTGGCTGACCGGGACGACGGCAGTGCTGGTGGGGTCCTCCGGAGCCGGCAAGACATCGCTGACCAACCGCCTCACCGGCGAAGCGAACCGCGTGGGGGAACTGAGCCGCAGCGGCCACGGCCGTCACACCACCAGTGCCGCCCGGCTGCTGCCCCTGGCCGGGGACGGCGCCCTCATCGACTCCCCGGGGGTGCGCGCCTTCGGTATCGAGCACGTACCCCCCGAGCGGGTGGTCGAAGGCTTTCCGGAGATCCGGGCGCAGGCCGAACACTGCCGTTTCCGCGACTGTCGCCACCTGGTGGAACCCGGCTGCGCGGTCCGCGCGGCGGTCGAGGACGGGACCCTCTCCCCCCGACGCTACGACCACTACCGGCGGTTGCGCCAGGGCGACACGGCCTAGTCGGCGAGGATCTCCCGCAACCGCCGCTCCACGTCTTCGGGGGAGGTCTCCCCGTCGTCGACGATCCCCCGCTCGATGCGGCCGCTGGGACCGGCGCCCTCCTCGTCACCGAGCAGATCGCTGCTGAGCCCCTCCAGGAAGCGGCTGCCCTCGGGGCGACTCGGCGCCTCGCGACGCAGCTCGACCTCTCGCGGCGTGACCAGGATGCTGATGCGGCGATTCACCGGATCCATGGGGTGGCGCGCATCGTAGGGGACGGTATCGGCCAGGCCGGTCACCCGTTCGATGCGGTTTTCCGGCAGCCCGCCGTTGATGAGCGCCCGCCGGGCCGCGTTGGCGCGGTCCGAGGAGAGGTCCCAGTTGTTGTAGTCGCTGCGCGGGCCCTCGTAGGGCACCGCGGCGGTGTGGCCGGCCACGACGATCCGGAACGCCACTCGTCCCAGCGTCCCGCCCACGGCCTCGAGCATGTCGCGGGCATAGTGGTAGAGGCTGTCGCTGTGCTCGCGGAACATCGGCCGGCTGGAGCGATCCAGCAGCTGGACGCGCAGGCCCTCCTCATCGATCTCCATGACGATGTCGTCCTCGAACTCCTGGAGGCGGTCGTCCTCCTGGATCTGCTCCTCC
Source organism: uncultured Ectothiorhodospiraceae bacterium (assembly GCA_964525685.1). Classification (GTDB taxonomy): domain Bacteria; phylum Pseudomonadota; class Gammaproteobacteria; order Thiohalospirales; family Thiohalospiraceae; genus Thiohalospira. The sequence goes on from CAZGJO010000139.1 coordinate 3,773, forward strand.
AGTGCCGCCATCAGATCACCGAGGCTCTGGCGCTCGCGCGACTCCTCGGTGGGCGACGGTTCCTCCTGGGGGTCGCGCTGCAGGGTCTCGCCGCCGCTGCCGCGCGGCGCCTCGTGGGCCCCCTCGAAATCGATGAGGCTGAGACTGGCGCCGCCGGCCGCCTCCACCATGGAGGGGCTCTGGAAGTGGTCCGAGATGGACTGACGCGTCTCCATGTCGGAGGTCTCGAGGATCCAGAGCAGCAGGAAGAAGGCCATCATGGCGGTCACGAAGTCCGCATAGGCCACCTTCCAGGACCCCCCGTGGTGCGCGCCGCCGCCCTTCTTCGGCCGCTTGACCACGATGGGGCGGATGCCGCTCTCATTCTCCGCCACGGGGAACCTCCACGCTGCCGGCCCGCCTGACCCGGGGGTCAGCCGTTACCGCGCACATACTCTTCGAGCTCGACGAAGCCGGGGCGCACATCGTGGCCGATGGCCTTGCGGCCGAACTCCACCGAGACCTGCGGGCTGTAGCCGTTGAGGGTCGCGAGGATGCACATCTTGGCGCAGGCCAGCAGGCGCGCCTCCTCGTCGGCCTGGTGGGCCGCCGCGTGACCCATGGGGCCGACGAAGCCGTAGGCGAGCAGGATGCCGAGGAAGGAGCCCACCAGCGCCGCGGCGATGTGGCCGCCGATCTCCTCCGGCGTCCCGTCGATGTAGCCCATGGTGATGATGACGCCGAGAATGGCCGCGACGATACCGAAGCCGGGCAGGGCGTCGCCCATCTGGTTCAGGGCGTGGCCGGGCTTCTCGACATCCTTGTGGTGCGCCTCCAGCTCCACGTCCATGAGGTTCTCCATCTCGAAGGCGTTCATGTTGCCGCCGACGATCATCCGCACGTAGTCGGCGATGAACTCCATGAGCTGCTCGTTCTTCGCCACCACCGGGTACTTCTTGAAGAGATCGCTGTTGTGCGGGTCCTCCACGTGGGGCTCCAGGGCCATCAGACCCTCCTTGCGCGCCCGCGAGAAGAGCTCGTAGAGCAGCGACAGCAACTCCATGTAGCTCTGCTTCGAGTAGAGACGCCCCTTGAGCAGCACGGGGAAATTCGCCAGCACCTGCTTGAGCATGTAGCCGGGATTGCTGACGATGAACGAACCGATGGCGGCCCCGCCGATGATGACGAACTCGGCCGGCTGGTTGAGCACCCGGATATCGCCATGGGCCATGTAGCCACCCAGCACGCTGCCGAAGACGATGATGAAACCGATGATGATATGCATGTTTTAAAGGCGTCCCACTGATTCCCTGCCCCTGGATAGCGCAGCCATTATATAGGTATCCGGGGGTGGCGCGGCACCCTCGCGGGCCCCCTGTTTTGTGAATTTTGACGCCCGCCCCTTGCGCGGGTTGTCACAATACGGTTAAAAGGAGGCCCCACCACACGGGGTGAGGAGCACCATGCCCGAAAACGACAAAGCCCGGGAACTGGCCGACGGCTTCGACCTCCTCGCCTTCCCCGTGCTGGAATACTCCGCGCAGACGCTGGATCGACTCTTCCGCCGGGACATCGAAAACGTCGACATCGGCGCACTCGGTAACGCCATCCTGCTGGATCCCGGCCTCACCCTGCGGCTGCTGGCCCGGGCCAACGCCATCCCCCACAAGCACCTGAGCACCCCCCTGGGCGCCGTCCAGCACGCGGTGATGATGCTGGGCCTGGAGCGCGTGCGCGCCCTGTATCGCGATCAGCCCCGGCTCTCCGACCACCTCGCCGACGAGCCGCGCCGTCGCCTGCTGGATCTCTACAGCCGCGCCCACCATGCCGCGGTCCAGGCCACCGGCTGGGCCCAGCGCCGCGCCGACATGAACCCCGGGGAGGTCTATGTCGCCGCCCTGCTCCAGCGACTGGGCTGGATGGTCCTCTGGCTGGAGCGCCCGGAGGACGCCGCCACCACCGAGGCCTGTCTGCGCGAGGAGGCCACCGCCGACG
>CAZGJO010000140.1:0-5737 GCA_964525685.1 uncultured Ectothiorhodospiraceae bacterium
CATCACTGGGCAATGGCGCTTCGGCGGGGCCATCGGCATCGACCTTGGCGGCCGGGGCATCAAGCTCTGCATCCCCCCGGACCGGTTACGACGCAGTGCGCGCCGGCGAGCCCCCGCCGGGATGTTCGCCCACGCCCCGACCCCGGCCGACGGGGCGTATGCCGCCGCCACCCCGTCGTTGATCGCGCGGCTGCTGGCCGACGCCCCGCTGCGTCGGCAGCCTCGGCGGCATGCCGCGGTGGTCGCACTGCCCGCGTCCCTGACCCGCGATTGTATCCGACCCTGTCCGCCGGCCACCGATCCCGTGGCCGCCATTCGCCACCTGCGTGCGGAACTGGCTCGCCACATGGAGCTCCCGGTGGCCGAGGGGGCCGTGGACTTCCTTGCCTCGGGCGGGGGCGACGGCGTGCGCGTGGTGGCCGCTCGCCGTGAGGCGGTGGCGGGGGTCGCGCGGCTGGTGGACGAGGTGGGGCTGCGCCCGGCGGCGGTGGACGCCGCCGGGTTCGCCCTGGAGCGGTTGGCGGCCCTGCACGCCGGGGCGAACGCCATGGGTGTGGTCGACCTCGGTGTGGCGGAGAGCCGCGTGGCCCTGGCCCGGCGGGGGGAAGGTCTGGGCCACCGCACGGCGGGGCGCGAGCCCGAGACGATCCGCGCGGCGGTGTCGGCCCTGGAGGCCGAGGCGGGAGAGCGCGCGGCCGCGGTGATGGTGGTCGGGGGCGGCGCCAGTGCCGAAGCGGCGGGGCGGCTGGGTGGCAGCCTGGCACGCCCCTGCCGCGCGGCGGGTTCCTGGGCCCCCCTGTGGCTGGCCTGGACACTGGCTCTGCGGCGGGAGGCCATATGAAAGCCGTGGATCTTCTGCCGTGGCGGGAACGGCGTCGGCAGCGGTCGCGGCGTCGCTTCGGTATCGCGCTGGCTGCGGGGGTGCTCGGTACCGTGGCGCTGGTGGCTCATCAGGCCCTGGGCCTGGCGGCGGAGGTGCGGACGCTGCGCGCCGCCGTGGCGGCGGAACCGGCCCGGACGCCGCAACCGGCGGAGGATACCGAGCCCCGCCTCCACCCGGCCTGGCAGGCGGTTCGAGAGGCGTATCAGCGTCTGGCGCGCGAATCGGGGGAGGATGTCACCCTGTCGGAGTGGCATCTGCGGATCCCGGTGGAGACCGACCTCGGACAGGAACCCCATGTGGTGATCAGCGGCTCGGCCCGGGACGGGCGGGCCGTGGGAGCGCTCCTGAGGCGCTGGCAGCCTCCGCCGGGAGAGGGAGCGCTGGCGTGGGACGAGTCGCCGACGGCCGCCGGCTCGGCACGGCGCTTCACGCTGACCATCCAGCCGGCGCAGGGAGAGGACCATGGCGAACCCTGAACCCCTCGGCCCGCTGGCGGGGCTGGCCCTGCGGCTGCGCCACGGCGCCCCGGGCTCGGCACCGGTCCATTGGCTGGTCGCGCTGCTGAGCATCGCCCTGATCGGCGGGGCCGCCCACACGGCTCTGGTGCAACCGCTGTCGGCGGAGCGGGACCGCCTGCGGCAGCAGCTGGACCAGCCGCGCGACGCCCCCGTGCCGACACCGGCGGAAACACGGGCGATCGATGTCGACCCGGCACAGCGGGTCGACGGCCACGGGCGCGTCCTGGACCGGGAGAGGCGGGCCTCCGGCGAGCAGCGGCTGACCGTGGCCACCGACCACCGGCGGGTCGCCGCGCTGCTTGCCGCGTGGTCCCGTCCGCCCGGTGCCGGTCGACCGGTGGCGCTGCACCTGGAGAGTGGCGAGGGCCCGGAGTCGTTGCGCGTCACCCTGCGATTGAAGCCGGACGAAAGGGCGGGGAGCGAACGTCCGGGGGAGGGGAGCCGCCCCGGGGAAGGGGGTAGGCCGCAGGCACCCTCGACGGCGTGGCCCGACCTGCCCCCGACCCTGTTTTTCGGCGCCCGGCAGCGACCGGCGCTGGCGGCGGACGATCTGCATCTGGTCGGTGTGGTGCGCCGGGCGGAAGGCGAGTTTCGCGCCCTGATCGTCGCCGACGATGGTCGGCTGCGTGACCGCGCGGAGGGGGAACGTCTCGGGACGTGGGTGGTGGAGCGGGTGGCGGCGGATTTCGTCGCCCTGCGTCGGCCGGCGGGCAGCGCGTCGGGGCCCGACTGGATGCGACTGGGGCTTGGCGAGGGGGCGGACTAGCGGACATCAACGGAGTGGCAGGGAGGCGCCATGGGACGGAATACCAGTCGGGGAGGCGGCGAACGGAGGGCCGGACGGGGTCAGGGAGGCGGACCGGCGCGGTGGCGGGGGCGGTTGTTTCTGGGACTGCTGGTCGTCGGCGGCGGGGCCTTCGGCGGGGATACCCCGCCGGTCGGCGACCCGCCGCCGGAGCCGGTGACCCTACGAGTCCAGGGGGCGGAGGTGCGCGATCTGCTGCAGCTGCTGGGCGAGCAGGGCCGGCGCAACGTGGTGGTGCACGACGCCGTGTCGGGCCGCATGAGTCTCAACCTGGAGGCGGTCCCGTGGGCACAGGCCCTGTCCCTGATACTCGATGCCCACGGACTGACGTGGCGGGAGCGGGACGGGAGCCTCTTCATCGCCCCGGAGGAGGTGGTCCGTGAACGTGAGAGCCGCCGGCTGGCCGCCGAACGTGAGTATGCGGCGGAGCTCCCCCGGGTGCGCGCGACCCTGCCCCTGCACTACGCCGATGCCGAGGCGGTGGCCCCGCTGCTGGATGCCGAGGCCGGCGGACTGCTGTCGCCGGACGCCGCGGTGGCCGTGGATGCGCGCACCAACCGCCTGCTGCTGCGCGACACCGCGCCCAACATCGACGCGGTGCGGGAACTGCTGGCCGAGATCGACGTTCCCGCCCGGCAGGTGATGATCGAGGCGCGGATCGTCATCGCCCGGCACGGTGTCAACGAGGAGCTGGGCGCCCGCTTCGGGGTCTCGCGGTTGAGTGGCGGGGGCTCCACCGCGGTCTCCGGAACGCTGGCGGGCACCGACGGTCTGCTGACCGGAGAGACCCCGGGGAGCGCGGAACTGGGCCAGCGGCTGGCGGTGGATCTGCCGACGGCCGCGCCGGCCGGGCAGCTGGCGGTAGCGGTGCTCGACGGCTCCACCCTGCTGGACATGGAGCTCTCCGCCCTCCAGGCCGAGGGCCGCAGCCGGACCCTCTCCAACCCCCGGATCCTGACCGCCAGTCAGCACGAGGCGCGCATCGAACAGGGCGTCCAGGTCCCCTATCAGCAATCCGCCGGGGACGGGGCCACCTCGGTCGCCTTCAAGCGCGCGGTACTGAGCCTCGGCGTACTGCCGCGCATCACCCCGGAGGAGGACATCGTCATGGAGCTGCAGGTGAACAAGGACAGCGTCGGCGACATCTACGAGGGCGTGCCGAGCATCGACACCCGGGAGTTGCGCACCCGCACCCGGGTCGCCGATGGCGAGACCGTGGTCCTCGGCGGGATCCACGAGAATCAGCAGAACCACCGCCAGTCCCGGGTACCGTGGCTCAGCCGCATCCCGCTGCTCGGTCGGCTGTTTCGCCACACGGCGGAGAGTCGCCACCACAGCGAACTGCTGATCTTCATCACCCCGCGGCTGGTGACCTCGGAGGGGCCGGCGGCGGCCCAGCCTTGACCACGGCCAGCGGCGGTGCCGTATCATTCACCCTCATGACCGTTCCCGAACGCATCTTCCTGGTGGGCCCCATGGGGGTCGGCAAGACCACAGTGGGTCGCCAGCTCGCCACCAGCCTGAAGAAGACCTTCCGCGATGCCGACCGCGCCATCGAGGAGCGCACCGGTGCCAGTATCCCGCTGATCTTCGACATCGAGGGGGAGTCGGGTTTCCGGAGCCGGGAACGGGACATCATCGACGAGCTGACCCGCGAGGACGGTCTGGTGCTGGCCACCGGCGGTGGCGTCGTGCTCGATCCGGAGAACCGCCGCCGTCTGATGGAACGCGGGTACGTCATCTACCTCTACGCCCCGGTGGAGCGGCTCTACGAGCGCACCTACCGCGACCGCAACCGCCCCCTGCTGCAGACCGAGGACCCGAGGGCGCGGCTGGAAGAGCTGATGCGCCAGCGCGACCCCCTCTACCGCGAGGTCGCCGATCGCATCCTGGAGACCGGGAACCGGCCCGTGCGCCAGGTGGTCCGCGACCTCTGCCGGGAGCTGCGCGACTAGCGGCGGTCGCGCTGGCGACCCCGGGCGCCGGGCCGTACAATGGGCGCCACGACCCAGCGGATGAGGACATGATGGCAGACGGCAGAACGGCGACCCATTCGCGCGTGGATGTGGACCTGGGCGAGCGCGCCTACCCCATCCACATCGGTCCGGGACTGCTCGATGACGCCGGCGCGCTGGCCGAGGCGATCACCGGGGAGCAGGTGATGGTGGTGACCAACACCACCGTCGGCCCCCTCTACCGCGAGCGGCTGGAGCAGACCCTGCGCGAGGCGGGGGCGCTGGACACACCGGCGGGCCGGGACGGCGAGCTCTCGGTGGCCACGGTGGAGCTGCCCGACGGCGAACGCTACAAGGACCTCGACCACCTCGACCGGGTCTTCACCGCCCTGCTGGAGGCGCGTTTCGACCGCCAGTGCACCCTCGTCGCCCTCGGGGGGGGTGTGGTCGGCGACATGGCCGGCTTCGCCGCAGCCTGTTACCAGCGCGGGGTGCCGTTCATCCAGGTGCCGACCACCCTGCTCGCCCAGGTGGATTCGTCGGTGGGCGGCAAGACCGGGGTCAACCACCCGCTGGGCAAGAACATGATCGGCGCCTTCCATCAACCACGTTGCGTAATCGCCGACACTGCGACCCTCGGCACCCTGCCCGATCGCGAGATGTCGGCCGGCATCGCCGAGGTCATCAAGTACGGCCTGATCCGGGATTCAGGCTTCTTCGATTGGCTGGAAAACCATGTCGAATCCCTGCTGCAGCACGATGAGGCCGCACTGACCGAGGCGATACTGCGCTCCTGCGCCATCAAGGCCGAGGTGGTCGCCGCCGACGAACGCGAGGGCGGCCTGCGCGCGATCCTGAATCTGGGACACACCTTCGGTCATGCCATCGAAACAGCCAGCGGTTATGGCAACTGGTTGCATGGCGAAGCCGTCGGCGCAGGCATGGTGATGGCGGCCTATCTGGCTCGGGACATGGGATGGATCGACCAGCCGCAGTTCGAGCGCGCCCACGACCTGATCATCCGCGCGGGGCTGCCGGACGCGCCACCCACCGGCATGTCGGGGGAGCGCTTTCTGGAACTCATGGCCGTCGACAAGAAAGCCGAAGGAGGCAAGCTCCGCCTGGTGTTGCAGCAGGCCATCGGCAAGGCAGTGGTCACCGACGCGGTACCAATGGACAGCCTGCGTCGTACACTGGATCACTTCGTCACCCCATGAGCGCGGACTGGGACACCCCCGGTCCCGGCCCGTGGGCCAGCAACGCGTCCAGCTCCCTCGGACGGCGCATCGCCGAACCCGCCCCCGCCTACCGCACCGAATACCAGCGGGACCGGGACCGCATCATTCATTGCTCGGCTTTCCGACGCCTGGAATACAAGACCCAGGTTTTCGTTAACCACGAAGGTGACCTGTTCCGCACGCGGCTGACCCACACGCTGGAGGTCTGCCAGGTGGCGCGGACCATCAGCCGTGCGCTGCGCCTGCACGAGGATCTGACCGAAGCCATCTGCCTGGCCCACGACCTGGGCCATACCCCGTTCGGCCACGCCGGTCAGGATGCCCTGCACGACTGCATG
>CAZGJO010000141.1:0-5699 GCA_964525685.1 uncultured Ectothiorhodospiraceae bacterium
TCGGCGCCGGCCACCGCGGCTGTGCCCTGACCCTCGGCAACTTCGACGGCATCCATCGCGGCCACCAGGCGGTGCTGTCGCAGCTCGCCCGGGGCGCCGCCGAGCGCGGACTGCCCACCACCCTGATGACCTTCGAACCGCACCCGGTGGAGTTCTTCGTGCCCGAGCGCGCCGAGGCGCGCATCACCCGCTTCCGCGAGAAGGTCGAGGCGCTGATGGCGCAGCCGGTGGATCGGGTCTTCTGCGTCAAGTTCAATCAGGCGATGGCGCACATGAGCGCCGACGCCTTTGTGGAAGAGGTGCTGGTGGCCGGTCTCGGGGTCCGCTACCTGGTGGTCGGTGATGATTTCCGCTTCGGGCGCGACCGCCGCGGGGATTTCGAGACGCTGGTGGCCGCCGGCGAGCGCCACGGCTTCGAGGTGGAGCGCACCGCCACCTTCGATGTCGGCGGCGAGCGGGTCAGCAGCACCCGCGTGCGCGGCGCCCTGACGGCGGGGGATCTGGATACCGCGATGGAGCTGCTGGGTCGCCCCTTCCGGCTGCTGGGCCGGGTGGTCCACGGCGATCAGCGCGGCCGTTCCATCGGCTTCCCCACGGCGAACATCCCGTTGTACCGCCGACAGCGGCCGCTCTCCGGGGTCTATGCCGTCTGGCTGGTGGTCGAAGGGGCCGGGGAGCCGCTGGCGGCGGTGGCCAATCTCGGGGTGCGGCCGACGGTGGACGGCGAACACGCCCTGCTGGAGGTCCATGTCTTCGACTGGGAGGGCGACCTCTACGGCCGGCGGGTGACGGTGGAATTCGTGCAGAAGATCCGGGAGGAGCGCCGCTTCGACGGCCTGGAGGCGCTCACCCGGCAGATCGAACAGGATGCCGAGGCCGCCCGTCGGCGCCTCGGGCTGGCCCACGACTGACGGGGTACCACGCGTGAGCGACTACAAGCAGACCCTCAATCTCCCCCATACCGACTTCCCCATGCGCGGCAACCTGCCGAAGCGGGAGCCGGACTTTCTGGCGCGCTGGGAGAAGATGGGCCTCTACCAGCGCATCCGCGAGGAACGCGCCGGGGCGCCGACCTTCTGGCTGCACGATGGCCCGCCCTACGCCAACGGCGACATCCACATCGGCCACGCGGTGAACAAGATCCTCAAGGATTTCATCGTCAAGGCGCGCACCCTCGACGGCGAGGACGCCCCCTACATCCCCGGCTGGGACTGCCACGGCCTGCCCATCGAGCTGCAGGTGGAAAAGTCCATCGGCAAGGCCGGGGTGGCAGTGAGCCACGCCGAGTTCCGACAGGCGTGCCGCGAGTACGCCGCCGAACAGGTGGCCGGGCAGAAGGCCGACTTCATCCGCCTCGGGATCCTGGGCGACTGGGAGAACCCCTATCTGACCATGGATCCGAAGATGGAGGCGGACACCATCCGGGCCCTGGGTCGGATCATGGAGGCGCGCCACGTCTATGCCGGCTTCAAGCCGGTGCACTGGTGCACCGACTGCGGTTCGGCGCTGGCCGAGGCGGAGGTGGAATACCACGACCACACCTCCCGCGCCATCGATGTGCGCTACGAGGTGCTCGATCCGGCGGTGCTCAAGGCGAGCTGCCACACGGTGCCGGGCCACCACTGGAAGGGCGACACCAGTGTGGTAATCTGGACCACCACGCCGTGGACCCTGCCGGCCAGCCGGGGCGTGGCCGTCCATCCGGAGCTGGACTACGCGGTAGTGGAGTGCCCCGGCGTCGGCAACCACCCGCCGGAGCAGCTGCTGGTGGCGGAGGCGCTGCTGGAGACGCTGTTCGGCCGCTGGGAGGTGAGCGAGTATCGGGTGGTGGCCTACTGCCGGGGCGCCGACCTGGAGGGCCTCAAGCTGCGCCACCCCTTCTACGACCGCGAGGTGCCGGTGGTCCTCGGCGAGCACGTCACCACCGAGGCGGGGACCGGCTGCGTCCACACCGCGCCGGGCCACGGCCAGGACGACTACGTGGTGGGCCAGCGCTACGGCCTGCCCATCGACAACCCGGTGCGCGACGACGGCACCTACCGGGAAGACCTGCCGCTGTTCGGCGGCATGGCGGTGAGCGAGGCCGATCCGGCGGTGGTGGAAAAGCTGACGGCGCACGGCGCCCTGGTCCACGAGGAGGCGCTGCGCCACAGCTACCCGCACTGCTGGCGGCACAAGACGCCGATCCTGTTCCGGGCGACGCCGCAGTGGTTCGTCAGTATGGAAGAGGGCTCCCTGCGCCCGCGCGCCCTGGAGGCCATCGCGCGCACCGAGTGGACCCCCGAGTGGGGCGAGGCGCGGATCCACGGCATGGTGGAGAAGCGCCCCGACTGGTGCATCTCCCGCCAGCGCACCTGGGGCACGCCGCTGCCGCTGTTCGTCCACCGCGACACCGGCGAGCTCCATCCGCACACGCCGGAGCTGCTGGAGGAGGTCGCCCAGCGGGTGGAACAGGGCGGCATCGACGCCTGGTTCGACCTGGCGCCCGGTGAGCTGCTCGGCACCGACGAGGGGGACTACCGCAAGGTCACCGATACCCTGGACGTCTGGTTCGACTCCGGGGTGACCCACTACTCGGTGCTGGAACGCCGCGCCGGCCTCACGGAATTCCCCGCCGCCGATCTCTATCTGGAGGGGTCGGACCAGCATCGCGGCTGGTTCCAGTCCTCCCTGCTGACCTCGGTGGCCATCCGGGGCGAGGCGCCCTATCGCGGCGTGCTGACCCACGGCTTCACCGTGGACGAGGACGGCCGCAAGATGTCCAAGTCGCTGGGCAACGTGGTGGCGCCGCAGTCGGTGGTGGAGGAGCTGGGCGCCGATCTGTTGCGCCTCTGGGTCGCCTCCACCGACTATCGCGCGGAGATGGCCGCCTCCCGGCGGATCCTCCAGCACATGACCGACGCCTACCGGCGGATCCGCAACACCGGACGCTTCCTGCTCGGCAACCTGCACGACTTCGACCCGGCGCGGGACGTCGTGGCCGCGGAGGAACTGCTGCCCTTTGACCGCGACATCGTCCGGCGCGCCGAGGCCGCCCAGGCCGACATCCTGGCCGCCTACCGGCGCTACGAGTTCCACCACGTCTACCAGCGGATCCACAACTTCTGCGCCGTGGAGCTCGGCTCGGTCTACCTGGACGTGGTCAAGGACCGCCAGTACACCATGGGGGCCACCAGCCACGGCCGGCGCTCCGCCCAGACCGCCGTCTGGCATATCGCCTCCGCCCTGAGCCGCTGGATCGCCCCGATCCTCTCGTTCACCGCCGAGGACCTCTGGGACCACCTGCCCGGCGCCGAGACCGAATCGGTCTTCCTGGCCCGCTGGCACGCCTTCCCCGAGGGGCTGGAGAACGACCCGGCGGGCCTCGACGGCGCCTTCTGGGACCGCGCCCTGGCACTGCGCGAAGCGGTCAGCAAGGAGCTGGAAGAACTGCGCGTCGCCGGCGGCATCGGCGCCGGCCTCGAGGCCGAGGTGGTGGTCCATGCCGAGGGCGCCTTCCGCGACCAGCTGGCCGGGATCGGCGACGAACTGCGCTTCCTGTTCCTCACCTCGAAGGTGACCGTCGCGCCGCTCACCGACGACCTCCCCTCCGAGGCCCAGCGCCACGACCTGCCGGACGGCGAGCGCGTCGCCGTGGCAGTGGCCCCGACCGACCACGCCAAGTGTGTGCGCTGTTGGCACCACCGAGAGGATGTCGGTGACCATGCTGAACACCCCGAGCTCTGTGGGCGCTGCGTCAGCAACGTCGACGGCGACGGCGAAGCGCGGGAATACATCTGATGGAGCGCACCCTGCTCGAACAACGCCCCATGCTGCGCTGGCTCTGGCTCTCGGCGCTGGTCCTGCTGCTGGACTACATGACCAAGGGCCTGGCCGAGGCGCACCTCGCCTTCAACGAGCCGGTGAGCCTGCTACCGTTCCTCGACCTGCGCCTGCTCTACAACACCGGCGCCGCCTTCTCCCTGCTGGCCGACGCCGGCGGCTGGCAGCGCTGGCTCTTCGCCCTGCTGGCCATCGCCGTGAGCGTGGCGCTGGTGGTCTGGCTGGGGCGGCTGTCGCGCGGCGAGAAGCCGTTGGCGGCCGGACTGGCCTTGATCATCGGCGGGGCGCTGGGCAATCTGGTGGACCGCCTGAGTCAGGGCTACGTGGTCGACTTCATCGACGTCCACTATGCCGGCTGGCACTGGCCCGCCTTCAACGTGGCCGATGCCGCCATTACCATCGGAGCGGCCCTGATCATCTGGGACGCCTTCCGCAGCCGAGGGGAAGAAGAGACATGAGCGCGATCGTCGAACGCGGCAGCCGGGTGACCCTGCGTTACACCCTGAGCCTGGAGGACGGCACGGTGGTGGAGACCACCGAGGGGTTCGAGCCGCTGACCTTCACCATCGGCGACGGCACGCTCATCCCCGGCCTCGAGGCGGTGGTGCGCGGGCTGCATGCCGGCGACAAGCAGTGCCTGCAGATCGACCCGCGCGAGGGTTTCGGCTTCCCCGATGTCGGCAACATCCACTTCCTGCCCCGCGAGCGCTTCCCCGGGGATATGGAGCCGGAGCCCGGCCTCATCGTCGGTTTCGAGACGCCCAACGGCGAGGAGGTTCCCGGCACCGTCCTGGAGGTGGATGAGGCGCAGGTGCGGGTGGACTTCAACCACCCGCTGGCGGGTCGCACCATCACCTTCGACGTCGAGGTGGTGGCCGTGGAGCCGGCCGAGGCCTGACGTCGTCCCTTTTTCGTCCCGGAGGTTCCCATGCGTATCCTGCTCGCCACCCCCCGCGGCTTCTGCGCCGGGGTCGACCGCGCCATCGACATCGTCGATCGCGCCCTGGACGCCTTCGGGGCGCCCATCCACGTCCGCCACGAGGTGGTCCACAACCGCTACGTAGTCGACTCCCTGCGCGAGAAGGGGGCCATCTTCGTCGACGAGCTCGACCAGGTGCCCGACGGTGCCACGGTGATCTTCTCCGCCCATGGTGTGTCGAAGGCGGTGCGGCGCGAGGCCGATCGACGCGGCCTGACCGTCTTCGACGCCACCTGCCCGCTGGTGACCAAGGTCCATCTGGAGGTGGTGCGCTACGCCCGCGAGGGGCGTGAGTGCGTCCTCATCGGCCACGCCGGCCACCCGGAGGTGGAGGGGACCATGGGCCAGTACGAGCGCGAGGGCGGCAACGACGCCGGTGGCGGCATGTATCTGGTCGAGACCCCGGAGGATGTGGCGGCGCTGCGGGTGGAGGCGCCCGACCGGCTCGCCTTCGTCACCCAGACCACCCTCTCCATGGACGACACCGCCCGCGTGGTCGAGGCACTGCGGGAACGCTTCCCGGCCATCGAGACGCCGCGCAAGGAGGACATCTGCTACGCCACCCAGAACCGCCAGGATGCGGTGAAGGCACTGTCCGGGCAGGTCGACGCGGTGCTGGTGGTCGGCTCGCCCAACAGCTCCAATTCCAACCGCCTGCGCGAGGTGGCCGAGCGCTGCGGTGTGCCGGCCTGGCTGGTGGACGGCGCCGAGGATCTGGAGCGCGACTGGTTCGACGGCATCGGCACGGTGGGGGTCACCGCCGGGGCCTCGGCCCCGGAGGTGCTGGTGGACGGCGTGGTGGAGCGCCTCCGGGCGTGGGGGGGCGAGCCGCCCGAGGTCGCCGACGGCCCGGAGGAGTCGGTGGTCTTCGCCCTGCCGAAGGAGCTGCTCCAGGCCG
>CAZGJO010000142.1:0-5566 GCA_964525685.1 uncultured Ectothiorhodospiraceae bacterium
GATTCCACGACCCGGCCTCCGTCCATGACGATCAGCCGCTCACACACGTGTGCGACGACCCCCAGGTCGTGGGACACCAGTACCAGGGTGAAGCCCGGTTCACGCAGCTCCATCAGCAGGTTGAGGACCTGCGCCTGCACGGAGACGTCCAGCGCGCTCGTCGGCTCGTCCGCGTAGAGCACGCGCGGCGTGAGGGACAGTGCCCGCGCGATGGCGATGCGCTGCAGTTGCCCGCCTGAGAGCTGGTGGGGGTAGCGCGACAGCACCTCCTCACCGAGCCCCACACGGTCGAGCCACCCGATGAGCTCCGCATCGGTGAGTGTGCGGCCCTCCATGGCGCGCACGGGCTCGCCCAGGGAACGGCGGATGCGCATCCGCGGATCGAAGGAGCTTGCGGGGTTCTGGAAGACGAGCTGGTTGGCCCGGCGGAAGGTGGTCGGCTCCCTGTCCAGCCAGTCGTCCACCCGACGGCCATCGAAGGTGACTGCACCCGCGGTTGCCGGCAGCAGGCCACACAGGACCCGGATCAAGGTCGATTTGCCCGACCCGGATCCGCCGACGATGCCAAGGGCTGTTCCAGGCTCGATCGACAGGTCCACGTCGTGGAGGACCGGGTCGGCTCGTGTGGGATGGCCGTAGGCGAACGACAGGCCGTGGGCGTCAATCAGCGGAGCCATCGGCCACCTCCCCGTCACCCTCAGGCGGGTTCCAGCACGCTGCCAGGTGCTCGTCGCGCCCGACGAGCGCCGGCGCCTGCGTGCACGCCTCCACCTCGTACCGGCATCGCCCACGGAAACGGCAGCCGCTGGGGAACGCGCCCAGCGCGGGCACCGTGCCGGGGATCGTCGTCAGGGGCGTTCCACGTCGCGGTGAGGATCCCTCGACGCCGAGGTGTCCCGGGTTGGCGGCGAGGAGCGCCTCCGTGTAGCGGTGGCGTGGCCTGGTGATGAGCTCGCGAGCCGGTCCGGTCTCCACCAACCGGCCGCCGTACATCACCGCGATGTGGTCACTGACAGCACGCACCACACCCAGGTCGTGGCTGACGAACAGCACCGCCATGGATCGCTCCTCGCTGAGACGAACGATGAGTTCGAGGAGTTCACGCTGCACGGTCGTGTCCAGTGCCGTCGTCGGCTCATCGGCGATCAACAGTCGAGGACCGGAAGCGATCGCGATCGCGATCAGCACCCGCTGGCGCTGCCCGCCGGAGAGCTGGTGCGGGTAGCGGCGGATCATCACCTCCGCGTCGGGCAATTGCACCTGTTCGAGCAGTTCGCGGACCCGTTGCCGGACGGCGGCGCGGGGAAGATCACCGCTGAGACGCACGGCCTCGGCGATCTGTCGGCCGATGCGCATGGTGGGGTTGAGCGCCCCCAACGGATCCTGGAACACGACACCGATGCGGCTCCTCCGTAGGGCTGCCAGCCCCTGCGCGTCGCGCCCCACCACCTCGGTGCCCTCGAACTGGATCGATCCCGCCAGGACCGCCTCGCGGGGTTGCAGCCCGGCGAGTGCCATCGCGGTCAAGGTCTTGCCTGATCCTGACTCCCCGACCAGGCCGACACGTCGTCCCGCGGGCAGATCGAACCCCTCGATCGAGACGATCTGGTGGCCGCCGATCGACACCGTGAGATCCCGCAACTGCAACATCATCGCCGTGCTCTCGCCTGCTGGCGTGGGTCGAGGATGACTCGTAGCCCGTCACCGAGGAGATTGAAGCCGAGCACCGCCAGCATGATGGCGACGCCGGGGAACACGATCAACGAGGGCGCGACCTCCAGCACCGCCTGCGCCTCGTTGAGCAGTCGTCCCCATGACGGTGTCGGTCGTTGTGCCCCCACACCGAGGTACGACAGGGCGGCCTCGATCAGGATCGCCGACGCGAACATCACTGATGCCTGGACGATGATGAGGGGGCTGATGTTCGGGAGCACGTGTCGCCACAGGATGTAGCGGCGAGAACGCCCGTAAGCCGTTGCCGCCTCGACGAAGTCCCTGGCCAGGACCTGCTGGGCGGGACCGATCGTGACGCGTGCCACCATCGGGATGAACCACACGACGATCGCGATGATGGTCACCTGGTTGCCGGGCCCGAGGACCGTAGCCAGGACCAAAGCGACCAGGATCCCCGGCAGTGCCACCCCGAGGTCCGTCGCCCTCCTGAGCCAGCCCGCGAGCCAACCGGTGGCGTTGGCCGTGGCCAGCCCGACAGCGACCCCGGGCACGATGGCCGCCACGGTGGCGATGACGCTCACCAGCAGGGAGTTTCGCGCACCCGCCATGACCTGGGTCAGCACGTCGCGTCCCAGTCGGTCCGTTCCGAACAGGTACCCGTCGCTCAGTGGTGGCAGCAACCGTGCGTCGACGTTCACCGCTTCGGGGTCCTCCGGCGTCCACACCAGCGATACCAGGCCCATGAGTACGAACGCCACGACCAGCGCACCGCCGATCACCAGGGAGGTAGGGGCAGTGCCTGCCTGCCTGCCGTTCGTGCTGCTCACGGTGTCACGACCTCCTGGTCGAGGTCTTCGGTAACCGGCTCGTGGCCGCCGAGCTGACGACGACCTCGCGGGATACGGGCACTGGAGTTGTCACGCATCCTGGGATCCAGCAGGCCGTAGGTGAGGTCGAGCATCAGGTTCAGGGTGAGGATCATCAGGAGGATGACGAAGACCAGGGATTGCACCACGATGGCTTCACGCCCACCGACAGCGGTGAGCAGCATCCGGCCGAGCCCTGGCAGGGTGAACACGTTCTCGATCACCACCGTGCCTGCCAGCAGCGTCCCGAGTTGCAGGGTCGCCACGGTCACCATCGACACCGCGGTGTTGCGCAGCCCATGTCGCACGGCCGCCCGGCGCAGGGTCATGCCCTTCGACATCGCCGTGCGGATGTAGTCCTGATCGAGTTCCTCGAGCATGCTGGAGCGCACGTAGCGGGTGAGGATCGCGGCCACGGAGATCGAGGTGGCCAGCACCGGCAGGGTGAGCGAACGGATCGCCTGGACCGGGCTCTGGGACCAGGGCACGTACCCACCGGAGGGGAACCAGCCCAGGCGGACGGCGAAGAAGCCGATCAGGAGCAGTCCGGCCCAGAACGCCGGCACGGCGATGCCAAGTTGCGCGCCGACATCGACCACGACCCCGCGGCGATCGCGTGCATGGAGGGCGGAGTAGGTCCCGACCGCCAGCGCGAAGAGGACGGAGAGCAGCAGCGAGCTGACCGCCAGGCTGAAGGTGACCGCCGCTCTCGTACGGATCTCAGCGAAGATGTCGTAGCCAGCGGCATAGGAGACGCCGAGGTCGCCAGTGAACAACCCTGCTGCCCACTCTGCGTACTGCACGAACCACGGTCGGTCCAGGCCGAGCTCGGCCCGGAGCGCCTCCAGCGCTGCCGGTGTGGCGGTCTCTCCGAGGATCACGGTGGCGACGTCACCCCGTAACAGTCGGAGCAGGAGGAACACCAGCAGTGAGCCAGCCAACGCCGACAGCAGCAGCGTGAGCACCGCCCGCCCTGCCACACGCAGCATCGTGCACCCTTCCTTGCTCGGTCCGGTGGTCCGGCCCAGCCGAGCTCGCCCACGGCCCTCATGACGACGACAGGGTGGTGCACCGCCGCGTGCGGTGCACCACCGATGGTGGAACCGGTGGAACGGCCCTGTTCAGTCCGCCCAACGCAGCCGGCGGAAGTCCACCTCCTGCGCAGCGCGGAAGGGCTTGATCCCGGCAAGGTCGTCCCGGGCCGCGAAGATGTCATCCTTGTTGCCGAGCGGGATCAGGTAGGCGCGGTCCGCGTGGAGTTCTACGGCCTCACGCCGCAGCTCAGCCCACTCGTCGACGTCCGTTGCCGCATCGGCTTCGGCCAGCAGGGCGTCGAACTCCGGGAGGGCGTCCCTGGTCATTCGACCTTCCCCGACCCAGGCATCGATCTGAGGTGCGCCGCTGATCGTTGCCAGCTGGTAGTCGAAGTCGGCGAGCACCTCATCGAGGAAGGTGGGCAGGTCCCGACCCTGGGACTCCACGCTGATCCCGACCGCCGCCAGCTGCGCGATCTCGATCTCCGCGATCGGCGGGAAGTCCGCCACCTGGGGGAACTTCAACGTCAGCTCGAGATCCTCACGGCCGGCGTCAGCGAGCAGCTCACGAGCCCGGTCCGGATCGTGCGGGTACGGGCAGTAGTCGCTGTTCCAGGGCACGTTCGGAGGGTTGACGAAGACGCAGTTGGCTTCGCCGCGTCCGCCGAAGCCACCAAGCAGGATCGGCTCTCGGTCGATCGCGTGGGCGATGGCCTGACGGACCCGTGCATCGTCGAAGACGGGGTCTTCAGCGTTCAGCGTCAGGTAGTGGATGTTGGTGGAGGGCGAGGTCAGGCCGACCAACCCCTCGGTTGCGTCGATCGAGTCGAACTGCTCCACGCCGTCGCCGACGATCGCGCCCACCAGGTCGATATCCCCCGCACGTAGGGCGTTGAGTGCGGCGGTCTCATCGCCGATGAAGCGGTAGTCGATCGACTCGAAGTAGGGGAGTTCCGCCCAGTAGTCCTCGAAGCGGCGCAGGCTGACGCTCACGTCGGGTCGCCACTCGTCGAAGGTGTAGGGGCCGGTACCCACCGGTTGTGTTGCGAGGTCACCGGAGCTGCCCTCGGCGATGATCAGGCCGGAGACACCCGACAGGCCCTCGAGGAAGCGTTGGCTGGGCTGATCGAGGGTGACCGTGACGGTGCGCTCACCATCGGGCTCGATCGCCGCAACGGCGTCGAAGGGCACGGAGACCACCGCGTGTGGAGAGGCCCGGTTGTACTCCAGCGAGTAGACGACATCGGCGGAGGTCAGGGCGGTGCCGTCGTGGAAGGTGGCGTCGACCAGTTCCAGGACGTAGGTCAGTCCGTCCTCGCTGACCGTCACGTCCGCCAACAACGGCGCCCAGCTCCCGTCTTCCTGTCGCTCGAGAAGCGGTTCGACGACGTTGTGCACCAGCAGTGCGCGGTTGGCCGTGGCGGTGTTCTCCGTGTAGTCCCAGTTCGGCGGTTCCTGGGGGTAGGACACCCGCAGGTTCGTCGAAGGACGGTCGTCATCGGCCTCAGCGGTTGCCTCCTCGCCGGCCTCCTCCCCGGCCGGGTCGTTGGCCGGGTCTTCCAAGGCGCCGTCCGTGGTCGTCTCGCCGCCACACGCGGCCACGAGCAATCCCACGGCGACCACTGCCCCGGCGGCGGTGACGCGGCCAAGGCGACCCGTATGGCGGGTCCGATGTGCGAGCAGGGGAGAACGCATCGACGATGCCTTTCGAGGGTGCGGGAGCGCGCGGGGTGGCTGTAGCGCGATGGAGCGTGCGGGGCGGCTGCAGCGGGGTGGAGCGCGCGGGGTGGCTGTAGCGCGGTGGAGCGTGCGGGGCGCAAAGGTGACAGCGTCGCAGCCCAACGCCCAGCGTGACGGTGGAAACGGGGCGAACCCAACCATGGTGCTCGGCCCGTGGACCGGTCCACGCGCCCAGCGTGGTCGTCTCCTGGGCTCCAGCCCAGGGATCGACCAGCGGTCGGCGCTGATGGGTCGAAGGCCCTCTGGACGTGG
>CAZGJO010000143.1:0-5562 GCA_964525685.1 uncultured Ectothiorhodospiraceae bacterium
GCCGTGTGGGGGGGGGGGGGCGGGCGGGGGGGGGCCCCCGGGGCCGGCCCGCGGGGGGGGGCCGCCCCCCCCCCCCCCCCGCCGCCCCGAACCGGTCCGCAACACGCGCCGCCATGTGGTTAGCGGCTTTGCTCCGACCGATTCCGGGCTTTGTTCTCTGTCTTACGCCTGGCCGTCCTCGTCCGGGATCCCCTGTTCTTTCTTCCAGCTGATCATGCACTCCAGTCCGCAGAAGTGCTGGACGTAGTCCTCGCCCTCGAAGGTGTGGGCGGCGGAGGCCGGTACTTCGGCCTGGCAGGCGGCACAGCTGATGGTGGCATGGTCGGCGGGGTTCTGATCGCTCATGGCGGCGCTCCTCTCTGGATGTTTGGCCCCATCATGGCCAAACAAGGGGGAGCAGGCAACACGCGGGGGTGCGAGGCCCCTCCTCCGAAAGCGGACTCCCCCGGGGGTCCGGCTGGTTCAGCCGGAAAGGCCGCTCAACCGCGCCAGTGGCTGCCCCATGCGTACCGGCGTCCCCGGGACCAGTCCCGGCTCCCAGGCGGCCTCCGCCGTGGGCGGCAGCAGCAGGATTACCGTCGACCCCATGTGGAAGCGTCCGATCTCGTCCCCGCGCTGGAAGTGGGGCCCGTCGTGCGTGCGCTGCCGCAGCCGGCGTCCGTGCGGCGGGGTCTCCCAGCCGCTCCAGACGGTCTCGATGCCGGCCACCAGCAGGGCGCCGACCATGACCACGCCCACCGGCCCGACCGGGGTGTCGAAGAGCGCGGCGAGGCGCTCGTTGCGGGCGAACAGGCGCGGGACGCGCGCGGTGGTGGCGGGGTTCACCGAGAAGAGGCGGCCCGGGACGTAGAGGCTGGTGCGCAGTGTGCCGTCCAGCGGCATGTGGATCCGGTGGTAGTCGCGTGGCGAGAGGTAGAGGGTGGCGAAGCGCCCGCCGTGGAAGGGGGTGGCCAGCTCCGGGTCGCCGCCGAGCAGCTCTTCGACGCTGTAGTCACGCCCCTTGGCCTGGATGAGGCGGCCACCCTCGACGGCGTCGGCCCGGGAGACGGCGCCGTCCACCGGCGAGGCCAGCTGGTCCGGATCCCGGGGCAGGGGGCGGGTCCCCGGCTTCAGGGCGCGGGTGAAGAAGGCGTCGAAGTGGCAGTAGCTGTCCGGACTCGGCTCCGCCGCCTCCGTCAGATCGACCCGGAAGAGGGCAACGAAGCGGCGGATGGCCCGGCTTCGGAACCAGCGCCAGCGGCAGCGGACAATCCGCCCGGCCAGCCGCGACAGGGCGTGCTGGGGCAGCGGGTACTGCAGGGCGACCTTGAGGGCGTCGAGCCGGCGGCCGCCGGCCATCAGTCCAGGGCCCCGAGTTCTTCCAGCCGTTTCTGGACCCGTTCGGGATCATGGGGCGGAGAGAGGGCGGCACGCATGATGCCGTCCGGATCCACGGCCACGATGGCGTCACTGTGGTCCACGGTGTAGTTCTCGCCCTCGTCCAGGTTCAGACGGTAGACGGCCCCGAAGTTGTCGACCATGTTGTCGATTTCGGAGCGCTCACCGGTGGCCGCGCGGATGTCGGGGTGGAAGAAGCCGACGTATTCACCGAGCCGCTCCGGCTCGTCGCGGTCCGGATCCACGGAGATGAAGATGACCCGGGGCTGCGGCAGCCCCTCGTCCTCCAGCCGCTCCAGCACCCGCCCGGCCTGCTGCAGGGTGGTGGGGCAGACATCGGGGCAGTAGGTGTAGCCGAAGTAGACCAGATCCCAGTCCCCCTCGAGATCGGCGCGGGTGAAGGGCTCGCCGGTGCCGAACTGCAGCTCGAAGGGCTCCACCGGGCGTTCCAGATCCGCCGTGGGGGACAGCTCACCGCTGCCGTGCTCCGGACCGCTGGTCAGCTGGTCCGTGAACCAGGCCGCCACCACGGCGGCCAGGGCGACAAGGGTGAGGATGGGCAACAGTCGGCGCATGGTCCCTCTGATCCTGGTTGCGTCTAAAACATTGATTTATACCACGACCACGGTTACCGTTCCAGCAGACAACGCGCACAACCACCCCGGGAGAGGAACATGGACAATGTCTCGCTGATACTGCCGAAGCGTCGCCGCCCGGAATGGGTTCCGGATACCGAGGAGCTGGCGGTGGCGGAGGCCGAGATGGCCACCATCCCGCTGCTCGGCCACATCGCCGCCGGCCACCCGCTGGACGTGGTGGAACAGTCGGAATCGGTCCGCGTGCCCGCCAACATGGTGCGCAAGAACGCCTATGCCCTGCGGGTTCGCGGCCACTCCATGGTCGACGACGGCATCCAGGACGGCGATGTCATCGTCGTCGACAAGCGCGAGACCGCCGAGAACGGCCAGTCGGTGGTGGCGATGATCAACGGCGAACAGGTCACCCTCAAGCGCTTCTACGTGGAGTCCGACGGCATCCGCCTGCAGCCGGCCCATCCCGACATGGCGCCCATCCACCTGCGCAACGAGGAGGTGGAGATCCTCGGCATCGTGACCGGCGTCATCCGTCAGCCGGACGGGGCCTGAGGTGATGGAGCTCATGGAAGATAACGCCGTGTTCGCCTGGGCCCGGCTGAACCCCGAGGCCGCCATCGCGGCGGCGGTGGTGCTGGGGCTGGTAGTGCTCTACACCGCCCGTCCGAGTGTCCACCGGCTGCTGCGCACCCTGGGGCGTTTCCTGAACGGCAACCTGCGTCTGCTGGCGGCGTGGGTGGAGGCCGGTCGGCGCAGTGTGTGCGAGCGCAACGAGGCGATGCGCGTCGGCGTCAGCCTGACCGGCATCGAGACGCAGTTGCAGCGCGAATTCGGCGCCCTGGACCAGACCATGGCCCGGGAGCTGGAGGCCTTCCCGGAGAAGCGACGGGAACTCAACGAACTCATCGCGAGCATGGAGGAAGAGTACCGGGACAGCGTTGCGGTGCCCCCGATGCCGACGGAGTGGGGGGAGGCCACCACGGCCATCGCCGGGCTCCGGGAGCGCCACGAGGGGACCACGGCCACCCTGCTCGGCGGTATCGGGAACGCCCTGCGCCGGGCCCAGGCGCGCGCCTTTCGCGCCCACCGCTCCGAGAGCCGCTGGCGCCATCGGCGCCTGCAGCGGATGCTGCCTCACTGGAAGAAGGTCCAGCGGCTGCTGGCGAGCCTTGATGGCCATGTCAGCGGGCTGGAAACGCGCAGCCAGCACATCGAACAGCTCCTGGAGCGCTATGCGGAACTGACCTCCCAGCGCACCTCGGAAAGCCACCGCCTGCGCCCGCCCTACCTGATACGCTTTCTGGTGGCCACCGGTGTGCTGGTCATCCTCGGCATGGTGGCGGTGGTCAATACCGGGTTGTTGAGCTACCCCATGCGTGAATTCGTCGGCGCCTACAGCTTTCTGGGCCCCTGGCACACCGCCGATGTTGCCGCCGTGGTCATGGGCGGGCTGGCACTGCTGGCGGGGCTGGTGGTCGCCGACGGTGTCGGACTGACCCGGTTGATGCCCCCGCTGGCGACCCTGGATCGGCGGCTGCGCTATGTGATCACCACGGTGGCGGCGGTCCTGCTGCTGGTGGTGGCCGGTCTCGGCGCCGGGCTCGGCTATCTCCATCAGGCCGTGCTGCTGGAGGTCTCGACCCTCTCCACGGAGCTGGCCGGCATGGCGGCGGCCAGCGAGCCGCACGGGGTCGCCGTGGTCAGCCACGCCCTGCTCGGCTTCATTCTGCCCCTGCTGCTCGCCTTCACGGCCCTCCCGCTGCAGACCCTGCTGCAGAACCTGCAGGTGGTGCTGGGGGATCTGGTGGAGCTGGTGCTGGTGCTTCTGGCGTCCTTGCTGCGGCTGCTGGCCCGGCTGCTGCGGGCCCTGGCGGAGGTGCTGGTCCGGCTCTACGACCTGGTGATCTTCATACCTCTCAGGCTGGAGGCGCGCATCGTCGCATGGCGGACATCAACGGACTGAGACTCCTGCCGCTGCTGGCCATCGCTCTGCTGCTGACGGGATGCCTGAAGACGGAAGAGGCCTCTCGCGGCGTCTATCTGGTCGCGGATGTCCCGGAGGGCGACGTGGCGGTGGCCGAGCTCGGGGAGGTGGTCGGGGAGCTGCTTTCGGCCGTGCGTCCGGGGGACGCGCTGGCCGTGGAGCGGGCCGAGAGCGGGGTGCGTGACGGGATGTATCTGGATGGCCGGCCCTCCCGGGCGGTGGCTCAGGTCCGGGCGCTCTCCGGCCGACTGGAAGAGATGGCCGAGGCGCCCGCCGAGGGAGGGGAAACGGACAACGGGCTGGTCGACTCGGTGAGCCGCGGGATCCATTTTCTCGACCATCCGCGCCTGGGACGGCGACTGATCATCCTCTTTACCAACCTGCAGGGCGAGGAGCCGCAGGGTCTCCCCGGCGATCTCGCCGGCTACGACTTCGTGGCCATCAACTCCGACCTCTGGCGCGGCGGCTCGAACGAGGCATGGGCGTACCTGCGCCGCATCGATGCCTGGCAGCGGGCCGTGGAGTCGCGCGGGGGAAACTGGCGAGTGGTGCCGATGAACGGCAACCTGGCCGCGGCGCTGCTGGAAGACGGCCGCTAGCGCGCCGCCGGCGGCAGGGCCCGGAGCACCCGGTCCGCCGCACCCCCGTGGCACGCCAGCCATTCCCGTCCCCGCGTCGCCTGTCGCCGACGCGCCTTCTCATCACCGAGCAGGGGCAGCAGGACCTCCACCAGATCGTTCTCGTCGGCGGCCGGCTGGACCGCGCCGGCGGCCAGGGCGGCGGCTATCACCGGATCGTCCCGCCACGCCGGGCCGACCACCGTGGCCACGCCACGGGCCAGGGGCGTGAACAGATCGGGTCGGCGGGCGTCGCCCATCAGGGTGCCCCCGGGGACCACGACGTCGGCGCAGTCGTAGAGGCCGCCCAGGGTCTCCGGATCCTCCACGTAATAGACCCGGCTCTTCTTCGGTATCCAGGAGGTGGAGAGGCGGTTGTGGCGGTTGGTGGGCAGGCGGTACTTCAGGGCCTCGCGGTAGACCGGTTCGTAGCGTTCGGCATCCGCCGGCGCCAGCGCCATGAAGCCCTTGCGCCGACGCAGCAGCTCGAAGAAGGCGCCGTAGGCCACCGGCTCCTCGTCCGCCACCGTGGCCGGGAAGTAGAGGATCCAGCGCCCCGCCTCGCGCAGCTCGGCGAAGCGTTCACAGAGTGGGTTGGCCGGCGGCGGGGGTGGAGCCGGTGGCAGGGCGAGCAGGGGATCGCCGTCGTCGGCCCGGAAGACCGCGTCGAAGCCGCCGGTGTCGGCCTCCTCGGGGGCGTTGATCCAGGCGCGCGGCGGGCCCTCCGGTAGCGGCCAGCTCGGCGCGTCGCCGATGCGGATGAACCGGGCCGCGCCGAGGCGGGCCAGCCAGCGTCCACGCCTCAGCCACGGCGGCCGACGGACGGCGAACCCCGCCGGGCCGCGACCGTCGGGGGTGACCAGCAGCAGCGGCCCCTGTTCCGCCTGCAGACGGCTCAGAAACTGCTCGGCACCCGCCAGGGTGTCGCTGCCGGCGAGGATCACGGTGGGCTGTTCGGTGCCGGTGATCATTGCGTTGCTGTCTCCGGGAT
>CAZGJO010000144.1:0-3055 GCA_964525685.1 uncultured Ectothiorhodospiraceae bacterium
CGCCAGCACATCCGCAAGGCGGGCATCGTCGGCCTCGGTGGCGCCGGCTTCCCCAGCGCCGTCAAGCTCAACGCCGGCGGCCGCCCCGTGGAGACCCTGATCCTCAACGGCGCCGAATGCGAGCCCTACATCACCTGTGACGACCGGCTGATGCGCGACGAGTCGGAGGCGATCCTGCGCGGCCTGCTGGTCATGCGCCATGCCCTGGCCGCGCGCCGCTGCATCATCGCGGTGGAGGACAACAAGCCGGCGGCCATCACCGCGCTGAAGTCGGAGCGCGCCCGACTGGCCCATGAACTCCCGGAGGTGGTGGAGGTGAACATCGTCACCGTCCCCACCCGCTATCCGGCCGGCGGCGAGAAGCAGCTGATCTACACCCTGACCGGTCAAGAGGTGCCCAGCGACGGCCTGCCGATCCACATCGGCGTCATCTGCCACAACGTCGGCACCGCCGCCGCCGTCCACCGCGCCGTCAACGAGGGATGGCCGCTGGTGGAGCGGCTGATCACCATCACCGGCTCGGCACTACCGGACCCCGGTGTCTGGCGCGTGCGCACGGGGACCCCCATCGGCCCGCTGGTGGAGGCGCAGGTGGAGCGGCGCGAGGCCATCGGCGAGGTCATCGTTGGCGGGCCGATGATGGGCTTCCGCCTCTACCACCAGGAGGCGCCGGTGGTGAAGGCCAACAACTGCCTGCTGGTGCCGGCGGCCGACGAGGTCCAACGCCCCCCCGAGCCGATGCCGTGCATCCGCTGCGGGGCCTGCGCCGATGTCTGTCCGGCGCGGCTGCTGCCGCAGCAGCTCTACTGGTACGCCCGCGACAAGAACCTGGAGAAGGCCCAGGCGTTCGACCTGTTCGATTGCATCGAATGCGGCTGCTGCGCCTACGTCTGCCCCAGCAACCTGCCGCTGGTACAATACTACCGCTTCGCCAAGACCGAGATCGCCAACGAGGAGCGCGAGCGGCGCAAGGCCGACATCGCCCGGGAGCGCCACGAGTTCCGCCAGGAACGGCTGGAGCGGGAGAAGGCCGAACGGGCCGCCCGGCAGGCGAAGAAGAAGAAGGCCGTGGCCGATGACAAGGGCGGCGGCGACGCGGGCAAGGGGGACGACAAGCAGGCCGCCATCCAGGCGGCCGTGGAACGCGCCAAGCAGAAGAAGGCGCAGCAGGCCGAAAGCGCTCAGGCGGACGGCACCGACACCAACGACGGGCAGGAATCGTGATGTTTCAGCGGGTGCTGAGTTCGCCGCACATCCATCCGGGGGGGAACTCGGTCCGCCGGACCATGCTGCTGGTCTGCCTGGCGCTGGTCCCCGGTAGCCTGGCCCACGCCTGGTTCTTCGGTCCCGGGATCCTGGTCAACATCGCCGTCGCCATCCTCTTCACGCTGGCCGCCGAGGCGCTCCTGCTGCGCCTGCGCCATCGGCCGCTGGCGCCGTTCCTCGGCGATGGCAGCGCGGTCCTCACGGCCTGGCTGCTGGCCCTGGCCCTGCCGCCCCTGATGCCGTGGTGGCTCATCGCCATCGGCGCCTTCTCCGCCATGGCGCTGGGCAAGCACCTCTACGGCGGGCTCGGCCACAACCCCTTCAACCCGGCCATGGTGGGATATGCCGTCCTGCTCATCTCCTTCCCCCGGGAGATGACCGCCTGGCTGCCGCCGGAAGGGGCCGGCGAGGCCGCCCTGAGCCTCGGCGCCCACCTGCACTATCTCGCCAGCGGCACCCTGCCGGCGGGCCTGACCCTGGACGCCCTGACCCAGGCGACGCCGCTGGACGTGCTCAAGACCGAACTGGGGCAGCAGGCGCTCATCAGCGAGATCCGCGCCGATTCGGCGATCTTCGGTGACATCGGCGGCGTCGGCTGGGAGTGGATCGCCACCCTCTTCCTCGTCGGCGGGTTGTGGCTGGCCTACAAACGGGTGATCCCGTGGCAGACCCCGGCCGGGGTGATCCTCGGGGTCGGGGGGCTGGCCTTCCTCTTCCACGCCATCGATCCGAGTACCTACGCCACCCCCGCCTTCCATGTGCTCTCCGGGGCCACCGTGCTGGCGGCCTTCTTCATCGCCACGGACCCGGTGAGCTCGCCGGCGTCGCACTGGGGCCGCTTCTGGTACGGGATCGGCATCGGCGTCCTGATCCACGTCATTCGGACCTGGGGCGGTTACCCCGACGGGGTCGCCTTCGCCGTGCTGTTGATGAACATGGCGGTGCCGACCATCGACACCTACCTCAAGCCGCGCGCCTTCGGGCGGAACCGGGAGTAGGCCATGACCCCCCTGATGCGCAACATGGCCCTCTCGGGTGGGCTCCTGGCCCTGTTCGCCATCCTCGGCACCGCGCTGGTGGCGCTCACCGCCGCCGGGACCGAGGAGCGCATCGAGGCGAACCAGCGGGCGGCCACCCTGTCGACGCTGCACGAGCTGGTCCCGGCGGAACGCTACGACAACGACCCGGTGGAAGACACCATCCTGGTCACCGCGCCCGACGCACTGGGCAGCCCGGAACCGCTGCCGGTCTATCGGCTGCGCCACGGGGAGGAGCCCGTGGCCGCCGTGCTCACCGTCGAGGCACCGGACGGCTACGGCGGCCCCATCCGTCTGCTGGTGGGCGTGAAGCCCGACGGGACGGTCGCCGGTGTCCGCGTGGTGGCGCATGCCGAGACCCCCGGTCTGGGGGACGACATCGAGGCGCGCCGCTCCGACTGGATCCACGCATTCGAGGGGCGTAGCCTCGATGATCCGCCCCCGGAGCGCTGGACGGTGGCCCGCGACGGCGGGGCGTTCGACCAGTTCACCGGCGCCACCATCACGCCCCGGGCCGTGGTGCATGCCGTACGCCGTGCCCTGACCTATTTCGAGGAGAACCGGGAGGCGCTGTTCACGCGCCCCGCTCTACCGGAGGAGGCAAACCATGAGTAGCGCCGACTACCAGGCCATCACCCGCGACGGTCTCTGGAACAACAATGTCGCCCTGGTTCAGCTGCTGGGCCTCTGCCCCCTGCTGGCAGTGACCACCACCGCCGTCAACGGCCTCGGCCTCGGCCTGGCGACCCGGC
>CAZGJO010000144.1:3065-5525 GCA_964525685.1 uncultured Ectothiorhodospiraceae bacterium
TGGTCCTGCTCACCTCCATCATCCTGGTCTCGCTGATCCGCAACGTGGTCCGCACCGAGATCCGGCTGCCGGTCTTCGTGCTCATCATCGCCTCGGCGGTGACCGCCATCGAACTGACCATGAACGCGTGGTTCCACGAGCTCTACCTGATCCTCGGGATCTTCATCCCGCTCATAGTCACCAACTGCGGCATCATCGGCCGCGCCGAGGGGTTCGCGGTACACAACCCGGTGGGGCCGGCGGCGCTGGACGCGCTCATGATGGGCCTCGGGTTCACCGGTGTCCTGGTGGTCCTCGGCGCCCTGCGCGAGATGCTCGGCGCCGGGACCCTGTTCGCCGACGCCCACCTGATGTTCGGCGAGGCGGCCCGCGGCCTGACGCTGGAATGGGAGGCCTACAGCGGCTTCCTGCTGGCCGTCCTGCCGCCGGGGGCCTTCATCGGGCTGGGCCTGCTCATCGCCGTCAAGAACGTCATCGACGCCCGCCGGTCGCGGCGGGCCGAGACGGTGCCGGGGACGGCGCCGGAGACGGCCTGAGTTGCTCGCCACCCGGTCGGGGTAGGACACTGTAGACGACGACCGCCCCGCCGGGGTTCATGACAATTCAAACGAGAGGAGTATGCATCATGGCTGGACATTTCCCCTTCAGTGGCAATGCCGGACGGGCCTCCGTGGCCGCCTTCTTCGAGAAGGAGGGCTACCCCGAGGCCCTGCAGGAGAAGTACTACAAGTGGTGGTACGACTGGGCCAAGCAGACCGTCGAGGCGGACGCCCACCTCAAGGTGACCAAGGCCCACGAGTTCAAGGAATACCCCTTCGGCCAGCACGCGCACCGCAACTTCCACCTCAACGACAAGGCGTGGGCGGTGGCCCTGGCCGACCTCGGCGAGTTCATCAAGGGGGTCGTCTTCCCGCGCCTGAGCGAGGACGATCGGCACAAGCTCGAAGAGTCGCACGAGAAGTTCGTGGCCGAGCTCGCCAAGGAGGCCGAGGCCAACCCGAAGGAGCCGGCCCCGGACATCGGCTACTTCCGCCACACCTGAAAACCATCCCGGCCGGCCCCGCCCGGGGCCGGCCCCGTATCCGGTACCCGAACGTGAACAGAGAGACGCGCCGCATCCTCTTCGAGCGCCTGCGCGAGGCGAACCCGAACCCCGACAGCGAGCTCGAATACACCACCCCCTTTGAACTGCTCATCGCCGTCATCCTGTCCGCCCAGGCCACCGACGTCGGGGTCAACAAGGCGACGGCCAGACTCTTCCCGGTGGCCAATACCCCGGAGGCCATCCTGGCCCTGGGCGAGGAGGGGCTGAAGGAGTACATCAAGACCATCGGGCTGTTCAATTCGAAGGCGACCAACATCATCGCCACCTGTGAAAAGCTGCTCCGCGAGCACGGCGGCGAGGTCCCCCGGGACCGCAAGGCGCTGGAGGCGCTACCGGGGGTCGGTCGCAAGACCGCCAACGTGGTGCTCAACACGGCCTTCGGCGAGCCCACCATGGCCGTGGACACCCACATCTACCGGGTCTCGAACCGCACCGGGCTCGCCCCCGGCAAGACCGTGCGCCAGGTCGAGGACCGTCTGCTCAAGGTGGTGCCGAAGGAATTCATGATGGGGGCCCACCACTGGCTGATCCTGCACGGCCGATACGTCTGCACCGCGCGCCGTCCGCGCTGCGGGGCGTGCGTCATCGAGGATATCTGCGACTACCGCGAGAAGGTGTACGAATGATGTTCGGAAACGACAGGAATGCCATGCGCCAGGTCTTCTTCGATGCCTGGCAGCAGGCGCACACGGCCGCGGTTCTGGACCCGACTACGCGCATGGTGGCCGATGTCATCGGTCTGCACCCCGAATACCACGCCCTGCTCGACGATCCGGAGAGGCACCGCGACCGCGACTACACCCCGGAGGACGGCCAGACCAACCCGTTCCTGCACATGGCGATGCACCTCGGGCTGCGGGAACAGCTGAGCACCGACCGCCCGGCGGGGATCGCCACGATCCACGCCCGCTTGAGCGAACGGCTGGGGGATGTCCATGAGGCGGAACATCGGATGATGGAGTGTCTGGGCCAGGCCCTGTGGGAGGCACAGAGCGCCGGGCGGATGCCCGACGAGACCGCCTACCTGGCGTGTCTCCGCCGACTCTAGGCCGCGCTCAGCGGGCCGGCTCGACGACCTCGGGCCGGCGCCCGCCGGCCGGGGGGCTGGGCGGCATCATGCGCAGTTCGATGCGGCGGTTGCGGGCCCGCCCCGACTCGGTCGCGTTGTCGGCCACCGGGTGGTGTTCCCCGAGCCCCATGGCCTGGACCCGCTCCGGATCCACACCGACCTCCTGGACCAGGAAGCGCGCCACGGCCACCGCCCGCGCGGCGGACAGCTCCCAGTTGCTGGCGAAATCGCTGGTCAGGCGCGGCCCCACCGGGACGTTGTCGGTGTGGCCCTCGATGCGGCTGAG
>CAZGJO010000145.1:0-5497 GCA_964525685.1 uncultured Ectothiorhodospiraceae bacterium
CTGTGCACTGTTCGTGAGCCACTTCCGGCCGCTGGTGGAGGCGGGCCACGTCTACATGGCGATGCCGCCGCTCTATCGCATCGACGTCGGCAAGACCATCTACTATGCCCTGGACGAGGACGAGAAGGCCGGGGTGCTGGATCGCATCGTCGCCGAGAAGAAGAAGGGCAAGGTGGCGGTGACGCGCTTCAAGGGCCTCGGCGAGATGAACCCGCAGCAGCTGCGCGAGACCACCCTGGCGCCGGAGACCCGGCGGCTGGTGCAGCTCACCGTCGAGGCGGCCGACGAGACGGAGTCGCTGATGGACATGCTGCTGGGCAAGAAACGGGCCGCCGACCGGCGGCAGTGGCTGGAAACCAAGGGTGACCTCGCCGAGGTCCTGGAGTAGCGGTATGTCGCGTCGAGAACACTGGGAACACGTCTACGCCGAGCGCTCACCGCTGGAGGTGAGCTGGTATCAACGGGAGCCGGTGCTCTCGCTGCGCCTCATCGACCACTGTGAGCCGGGCCCGGACACGCCCATCATCGACGTCGGCGGGGGGGCATCGACCCTGGTCGACCACCTGCTGGCGCGCGGCCACACCGACATCACCGTCCTCGATCTGGCCCAGAGCGCCCTGGATGCCGCCGCCGAACGTCTGGGCGACGCCGGCGCCGGGGTCCACTGGGAGCAGGCCGACATCACCGCGTTCGAGCCGTCGCGCCATTACGGGGTCTGGCACGACCGCGCGGTGTTCCACTTCCTGGTCGACCCGGAGGACCGCGCCCGCTATCGCGCCGCAGCCGAGGCGGCGCTGCCGGCGGGCGCCCACCTGATCATCGCCACCTTCGGTCCGGAAGGGCCGGAGAAGTGCAGCGGTCTGCCGGTGGCGCGCTACGATGCGCCGTCGCTGGCCACCGAACTGGGGTCCGCTTTCGAACGCCTGGAGACCCGCCACGAGACCCACCAGACGCCGGGGGGCGCCGAGCAGGCCTTCGGCTTCCACCTCTTCCGCCGCGTCTGAACCGGAGCCGCCATGACACGGGACGCCGAGATCAATTACGAGGGGGTGGAACAGCGCCCCCTGCACGAGTTCACCGAGACCGCGTACCTGAACTACTCCATGTACGTGATCCTGGACCGCGCCCTGCCGCACATCAGCGACGGGCTCAAACCGGTCCAGCGGCGGATCATCTACGCCATGTCGGAGCTCGGCCTCTCGGCGGCGGCCAAGCACAAGAAGTCGGCGCGCACCGTCGGCGACGTGCTCGGCAAGTACCATCCCCACGGCGACTCTGCCTGCTACGAGGCGATGGTGCTGATGGCCCAGCCGTTCTCCTACCGCTACCCGCTGGTGGACGGCCAGGGCAACTGGGGGACCGCCGACGATCCCAAGTCCTTCGCCGCCATGCGCTATACCGAGGCGCGCCTGGGTCGCTTCTCCGAGTTGCTGCTGGCGGAGGCCGATCAGGGCACGGTGGACTGGGTGGCCAACTTCGACGGCAGCCTCCACGAGCCGGAGCGGCTGCCGGCGCGGGTGCCCCACGTGCTGCTCAACGGCACCACCGGGATCGCCGTGGGCATGGCCACCGACATCCCGCCCCACAACCTGCGCGAGGTGGTCTCCGCCTGCATCCGCCTGCTGGACGAGCCGGAGGCGACCCTGGACGACCTGCTGGAACACGTCCACGGCCCCGACTATCCCACCGCCGCCGAGGTGGTGACCCCGCGCGACGAGCTGCGCAAGCTTTACGAGACCGGCAACGGCTCGGTTCGCATGCGCGCGGTCTGGCGCGAGGAGGACGGCAACATCGTCATCGACGCGCTGCCGTTCCAGGTCTCCGGCCCGCGCATCCTGGAGCAGATCGCCGCCCAGATGCAGGCGAAGAAGCTGCCCATGGTCGCCGATCTGCGCGACGAATCGGACCACGAGGCGCCGACCCGCTTCGTTATCGAGCCGCGCAGCAACCGGGTGGACCGCCAGCGGCTCATGGACCATCTGTTCGCCACCACCGATCTGGAGAAGCAGTACCGGGTCAATCTCAACGTCATCGGCCTCGACGGCCGCCCGCAGGTCAAGGATCTGCGGGAGATGCTGGCCGAGTGGCTGCGCTTCCGGCGCGGTGTGGTGCGCCGCCGGCTGGAGCACCGGCTGGACAAGGTGCGCGATCGGCTGCACGTCCTCGAGGGGCTGCTGGTCGCCTATCTGAACATCGACGAGGTCATCGCCATCATCCGCGAGGAGGATGAGCCGAAGCCGGTCCTCATGGAGCGCTTCGGCCTCTCCGAGCGCCAGGCCGAGTCGATCCTGGAGCTGCGCCTGCGCCACCTGGCCAAGCTCGAGGAGATGAAGATCCGCGGCGAGAAGGACGATCTGGAGGTGGAGCGCGACGAGCTGGAGGCGACGCTGGGCTCCGAATCGCGCATGACCACGCTGATTCGTGGCGAACTTACCCAGGATGCCGAGAAATTCGGCGACGATCGCCGCAGCCCGCTGGTGGAGCGCGGGTCCGCCCAGGCCCTGGACGCCACCGAACTGGTGGCCGCCGAGGCCATCACCGTGATCCTCTCCGAGAAGGGGTGGGTGCGGCAGGCCAAGGGGCACGAGGTCGACCCCGCCGGCCTCGCCTTCAAGGCCGGGGACGGCTTCCGTGATGCCGCCATGGGCAAGAGCAACGAACCGGCCATCTTCCTGGACTCCACCGGGCGCACCTACAGCGTGCCGACCCACGACCTGCCGTCGGCGCGCAGCCACGGCGAGCCGCTGGCCAGTCGCGTGAATCCGCCGGACGGGGCAACCTTTACCGGCGTGCTCATGGGGCCGCAGGAGAGCGAGTGGCTGCTGGCCACCGATGCCGGTTATGGCTTCCGCATCCCGCTGGCCGAGATGCGCTCACGCAACCGCAGCGGCAAGGCGGTGCTCAATGTCCCCGAGGGGGCGCAGATCCTGTTGCCGGCCCGGCTGGGCGATCCCGAGAGCGATCGCATCGCCCTGGCCACGGACACCGGCCGTCTGCTCCTGGTCTCGGCCGGCGAGGTCCCGCGGATGAGCCGGGGCAAGGGGCAGAAGCTCCTCGGCATCCCGCCCAGGGACTACCAGGCCGGCAAGGAGCGGCTGGTGGCCACCGCGGTCGTGCGTGCCGGGGGCGGCCTGACCGTCTACGCCGGCCAGCGCCATCTGACCCTCTCGGCCGATGACCTCGCCGCCTATACCGACGAGCGCGGGAAGCGGGGGCAGGTATTGCCGAAGGGATTCCAGAAGGTGTGGGGGATCGCTGCGGTCTGAAGAGGGGGCGCGTCGTCGACCGTGGACGCCGCTACGGGGTCCGTTTCAACCCGGAACCACCTGGGCTCGCTCAGGCGTCGTCCTCGGCGGCCGATGCCTCGTCCAGCCGCTCCAGCCGATAGCCGTGCTGGTAGATGGCGGAGAGGCGCCAGCCGTTCTCCGGGATGAAGCCGAGCTTGTTGCGCAGCCGGCTGACGTGGGTATCCACCGTGCGGGTATTGATCTGGTTGGAGTGGCCCCAGACGTTCTCCAGGATCCGTTGGCGCGGCAGCAGATGGCCGATGTGGTCCAGCAGGTAGAGGGCCAGCTCGTACTCCTTCTGGGTCAGCGGGATGGGCTGCTCGTCCCAGTAGACCACGCGCTCTTCGGGGGCCACGCTCAGGCGGCCGAAGGTGCGGTGTTCGTTCTCCGGCTCCGCGTGTCGCGCCTGGCGCCGGCCCAGCACGGCCAGCCGGGCGAGCAGCTCGCCGTGCTTGAAGGGCTTGGTCATGTAGTCATCGGCGCCCTGGTTGAGGGCGGTGACGATATCCGACTCGGCGTTGCGGGCGGTGACGAAGAGGACCGGCACGTCCCAGCCCAGGTGCTCGCGGATCCAGTCGAGGACCTCCGGACCGGAACGGTCCGGCAGCATCCAGTCGAGGATGATCAGGTCGTGGGTCGCGGGGCCGACGGCGTTGCAGAAGGCCTCGGCGTGGTCGAACCAGTCGCTGGCGTGCCCCGCCTGCTGGAGCAGAACGTTGAGAACCTCGGCCTGATCGGGATTGTCTTCCAGCAGCGCGATCTTCATCCACTCCCCCCTGCGTACGCCGCATTCTGTGTGTCGGCGTTCATGGAATTCTGTGTCCGGATTGTAACACCGCTTGTCGGGATTTGGCTTGCCCCGTTCGGGGGTGGTCTCAGGCGTTCTCGCCGCGGCTGATGCGCCGCAGCAGCCGGTCGAGGGCGCGGGTCGTCAGCAGGCGGCGGGCGCCGCCGAGGATGTACGTGGCCCCGGTCACCGGATAGCGCGGCTTGGGCCGGGGGTGTTCCAGGGCGTGGATCAGGCGTTTGGTGACCGCGTCCGGGTCGCGGGTGAAGGGGGCGTCGGTGTCGTCGGCCAGCCGTTTCTCCACACGGGTGTAGGTGTCGCGGAACGGACTGTGGTCACGGTCGATGTGGGCGTTGAAGTTGGCGTGGGCGTTCTCCCGGAAGCGGCTGCGGATGGGGCCCGGCTCGATGAGGCTGACGTGGATGCCGGTGCCGGCCAGCTCCAGCCGCAGGGTGTCGGTGAGACCCTCCAGGGCGAACTTGGTGGCGGTATATGCCCCGCGAAAGGGCAGGGCGATGAGCCCGAGGACCGAGCCGTTCATCACGATCCGCCCGGCCCCGCGGGCGCGCATGTCGGGCAACAGGGCGTTGGTCAGCGCCAGGGTGCCGAAGAGATTGGTCTCGAAGCTCGCCCGCAGCAGCGCGCGGTCGAGATCCTCCACCGCCCCCGGTTGGCCGAAGGCGCCGTTGTTGAACAGCGCGTCCGGGCCGGCGCCGTCGGTGGCCTCTCGAACCCGCTCCACGGCCGCCCGGATGCTGTCGTCGTCGGCGAGATCCAGCGGCAGCGCCTCGGACAGCCTCGCCGCCCGCAGCGCCGCCACGTCCTCCTCCCGGCGGGCACTGGCAAAGACCCGCCAGCCGCGCGCCTGCAGTGCGTGGGCCGCATGTGCCCCGATGCCCGAGGAGCAGCCGGTGATCAGGACGCTGCGCGCCAACGCCCGTTACTCCGTGGTGTTGTAGGTGTAGGAGCGCACGACCCCCTCGCCGTCGAAGCGGACCAGCAGGTCCTCGGTGGTGTCGGCGCCGAAGGCCGACCAGCGGTAGTTGCCGTAGGTCCAGGTGGGATGCCCGTCCTCCATGCCGGTCCGCCATGGCTCGCCGAACATCTCGCGGATGTCGGAGCGGGTGGTCTCGCCCACCTCGATGGCCTCGACGTTCTCGGACGGGAAGGGGACGCCGATGGTGGCGCAGCCGGCCAGGAAGAGGGCGAGGGTGGTCACGACGAAGAGTTGGCGCATGGTTGGTCTCCTGTTTGATTCAGGTGCATAGAGTCTAGTAATGCCGGCCGGGCTGCGCCATGGACAGCTGTCTCCCGTTCTGTCGGGCGTTCGGCGTGTGAGGCCAGGCGTGGGGTGTGGGGGGGGGTACGGCGGGCGGGGGGCGCCGGGGGGGGGGCGGAGCGCCGTCAGGGGGGGTTTGTCGGC
>CAZGJO010000146.1:0-5494 GCA_964525685.1 uncultured Ectothiorhodospiraceae bacterium
GCACTTCAGCTCACCGGAGGAGAGCGCCGGCTTGAGCAGGTTGGAGGCGTCCATGACGCCGCCGGAGGCCGCGCCGGCCCCGATGATGGTGTGGATCTCGTCGATGTAGAGGATCGCGCCCGGGTCCTTGCGCAGCTGGGCCAGCACCCCCTTGAGGCGCTTCTCGAAGTCGCCGCGATACTTGGTGCCGGCGAGCAGCGCGCCCAGATCGAGCGCGTAGACGGTGCTGTCCAGCAGGATCCCGGGGACCTCGCCGCCGACGATCTTGTGCGCCAGCCCCTCGGCCAGCGCGGTCTTGCCGACCCCGGCCTCGCCGACATAGAGCGGATTGTTCTTGCGCCGCCGCGACAGGATCTGGATGGTCCGCTCCAGCTCGCCCTGGCGGCCGATGAGCGGGTCCACTCGACCCTTCTCGGCCACCTCGTTGAGGTTGGTGGCGTACTGACGCAGCGGCGACTGGTCCTCGTCCTCACCGCCCTCGTCGCTGTCCGCGGCGCCGATCTCCTCGCCCTCGTCATCCTCGTCCGCCACCTTGGAGATGCCGTGGGAGAGGAAGTTGACCACGTCGTAGCGGGTCACGTCGTGGCGATTGAGCAGATAGACCGCCTGGGACTCCTGCTCGTTGAAGATCGCCACCAGCACGTTGGCGCCGGTGACCTCGGTCTTGCCGGAGGCCTGCACGTGGAACAGCGCGCGTTGCAGCACCCGCTGGAAGCCGAGGGTCGGCTGGGTCTCCGCCGTCTCCCCCTCGGGCAGGCGCGGGGTGGTCTCCTCGATGAATTCCACCAGGTCCTCGCGCAGCTGCTCCATGTCCAGGCCGCAGGCGCGCAGAACCTCCGCCGCCGACGGGTTGTCCAGCAGCGCCAGCAGGAGATGTTCCACGGTCATGAACTCGTGGTGCTTGTCCCGCGCCTCCTTGAAGGCGAGGTTGAGGGTAAACTCGAGTTCCTTGCTCAGCATGGCTTCATTCGGCGCTCACGCCGCCTCCATCGTGCATTTGAGGGGGTGTTGATGTTCTCGGGCCTGATTGCTCACCTGTTCCACCTTCGTCTCCGCGATCTCCCGGGTGAAGACACCGGCCACGCCGATGCCCTCGGTATGGACCTGCCACATCACGCGGTTGGCCTGTTCGCGTCCCATGTGGAAGAACGATTCCAGGATCCACACCACGAAATCCATGGGGGTGAAATCGTCGTTGTGCAAGAGCACCTTGTACTTCGGCGGTCGCTTGAGCTGTGGTCTGCTCGTCTCGACCGTCGCGTCGTCACCGGGGATTTCCTCGCTCATGGGTCGTCACTGTCTTCCAGTCTTGTCCATTGGAGTCCGTTTGACCAGCCCCGTTCCCCGCCTCACCCCATTCGCTCGATCAGCGCCTCGCCGAAGGCGGAGCAAGAGAGTTCGGTGGGGGTGTCCATCAGTCGGGCGAAGTCGTAGGTCACCATGCCGTCGTGGATGGCGCGCTCCATGCCGGCCACCACCCGATCGGCCGCCTCGTTCCAGCCGAGATGGCGCAGCATCATCTCGGCGGAGAGGATCAGCGAGCCCGGATTCACCTTGTCCTGGCCGGCGTACTTCGGCGCCGTGCCGTGGGTCGCCTCGAACAGGCCGATGGTGTCCGAGAGGTTCGCCCCCGGCGCGATGCCGATGCCGCCGACCTGCGCCGCCAGCGCGTCGGAGATGTAGTCGCCGTTGAGGTTCAGGGTGGCGATGACGTCGTAGTCCTCCGGGCGCAGCAGGATCTGTTGCAGGAAGGCGTCGGCGATGGCGTCCTTGACCACGATGTCGCGCCCCGTCTTCGGGCTCTTGAAGGTCAGCCACGGGCCGCCGTCGAGCTCGGTGGCGCCGAACTCCTCCTTCGCCAGCTCGTAGCCCCACGCCGTGAAGGCGCCCGCGGTGACTTTCAGGATGTTGCCCTTGTGCACCAGGGTCACCGAGGGCCGGTCCTGATCGATGGCGTATTCGATGGCCTTGCGTACCAGCCGCTTGGTGCCCTCCTCGGAGACCGGCTTCACACCGATGCCGGAGGTCGCCGGGAAGCGGATCTTGTCCACGCCCATCTCCCCCTGGAGGAAGTCGATGGCCTTCTTCACCTCGGGGGTCCCGGCCTTCCACTCGATGCCGGCGTAGATGTCCTCGGAGTTCTCGCGGAAGATGACCATGTCGGTCTTCTCCGGCTCCTTCAGCGGGCTCGGGGTGCCGTCGTAGTAGCGCACCGGGCGCAGGCAGGTGTAGAGGTCGAGGTCCTGGCGCAGGGCGACGTTGAGCGAGCGGATCCCCTCGCCCACCGGCGTGGTCAGCGGCCCCTTGATCGCCACCTTGTAGGTGCGGATGGCGTCCATGGTCTCGTCCGGCAGCCAGGTGTCGCCGCCGTAGACCCGGGTCGCCTTCTCGCCGTCGTAGATCTCCATCCAGCTGATGGCGCGCTGGCCGCCGTAGCTCTTCTCCACCGCGGCGTCGATGACCCGCTTCATCACCGGGGTGATGTCGACCCCGGTACCGTCACCCTCGATGTAGGGGATCACCGGATGGTCGGGAATGGTGAGGGTGCCGTCGGCATTGGCGGTGATCGCTTCGCCGGTCTCCGGCAGCTGGATGTGCTCGTAGGCCATGTTCGCGGGGTCTCCGATGTTGTTTCCTGAAGCGGGACTGTCTTTGTTCCGAGTCTACTGGATCGCCTCGGCAACGGGAACCGGGTTGACAGGCAACGGGATGAAGCGCGCCCGGCTTTCCCGTACCATGCGCCCATGACGCAGACAGCCGCCTCAACATCGGACCGGACCCCCTCCACCGAACGGCTGGTGGTCGGCATGTCCGGCGGTGTCGACTCGTCGGTGACCGCCGCCCTGCTGCGCGATGCCGGCCACGACGTCGAGGGCGTGTTCATGAAGAACTGGGAGGAGACCGGCGACGGCCCCTGCCCCGCCGCCGTCGATTTCGAGGATGCCCGCGCCGTGGCCCGGCGGCTGGAGATCCCGCTGCTCGGCACCAACTTCGCCGCCGGATACCGTGAACGGGTCTTCGACCACTTCCTGCGCGAATACGCCGCCGGCCGCACACCCAATCCCGACGTGCTCTGCAACCGCGAGATCAAGTTCCGGGTGCTGCTCGACTTCGCCCGCGAACGCGGTGCCGAGGCGGTGGCCACCGGCCACTACGCCCGCCGCGCCTGGCGCGACGGCCGCTGGCGCCTGCTGCGCGGTCGTGATGCCGGCAAGGATCAGAGCTATTTCCTCTACCTGCTGACCCAGGAACAGCTGGAAGGCGCCCGCTTCCCGCTGGGCGAGCTGACCAAGGCAGAGGTGCGCGAGAAGGCACGGGAACTGGGGCTGGAGACGGCGGAGAAGAAGGACTCCACCGGGATCTGCTTCATCGGCGAGCGCGACTTTCGCGACTTCCTCGGCCAGTACCTGGCCACCGAACCCGGTCCCATGGTGACCCCCGAGGGCGACACCGTCGGCACCCACCACGGCCTGGCCCATTACACCCTGGGTCAGCGCCAGGGGCTGGGACTCGGCGGCATGGCCGGGTACGATGGGCGGCCCTGGTTCGTGCTCGGCAAGGATCTCGCCGGCAACACCCTCTACGTGGGCCAGGGCGGCGACCACCCGTGGCTGCAGAGCCGCGAGCTGACCGCCTCGGCGGTCCACTGGATCGCCGGTGAGGCACCGCCGCTGCCGCTGGCGTGCACCGCCCGCACCCGCTACCGCCAGGCCGACGCCCCCGCCCGTGTGGAAGCGCTGGATGGGCGTGACGATGCCGTGCGCGTGGTCTTCGAGCAGCCGCAGCGCGCCGTTACCCCCGGCCAGGCCGTGGTCTTCTACACTGGTGAGGAGTGCCTCGGCGGCGCCACCATCGACACAACCGACGCACCGGGAGAACAACCGACGTGAAGGGAACCGACAGCGATCGCGCCCTGGCCCTGGGCGGCATCTTCCAGGCCTGCGCGCTGGTCAAGGACATCGCCCACAAGGGGGTGGTCGACACCGATCGCTTCGCCACCACCCTGGATACCCTCTTTGTGCAGAACCCGGCGGAGACCGCCGACGTCTTCGGCGGCGTGGAGGGCGTCGCGTTCGGGCTGCGCCGCCTCCACGAGCAGCTGGGCAGCCGCCAGGCCGACATGGAGCTGACCCAGTACGTCATCGGCGTGCTGGTGCTGGAGCGCAAGCTGGCGAAGGACGGCAAACGACTCGGCCAGCTCCACGAGGGGCTGGAACAGGCCGAGCGGCAGAAGGAGATGTTCGGGTTGATCCACGAGAACACCGTGGCCAACCTGGCCGGCATCTACGGGGACGTCATCAGCACCCTGACCCCGCGGATCATGGTTCGCGGCAACCACGGCTACCTGGAGCAGCCCCACAACGCCAACCGCATCCGCGCCCTGTTGCTCGCCGCCATCCGCTGCGCCGTGCTCTGGCGCCAGGTCGGTGGCAGCCGCTGGAAGCTGGTCTTCGGGCGTAAGCGGCTGGTGGGCAGTGCCACCCGCCTGCTCGATTCGCTATAATCCCGCGCATCCCGGCCGGTCATCCACCGGCCCCGTCGAACACGACGCAACGAACAGCACCACCCCATCACCGGAGGCCCCATGAGCGACAGTTTCAACGCCCGCGACCAACTCACCGTGGGTGAAAAGACATACGACTACGTGCGGCTGGACGCGGTGCCCAACAGCGCCCGCCTGCCCTTCTCCCTCAAGGTGCTGCTGGAAAACCTGCTGCGCAACGAAGATGGCCGCACGGTAACCGCCGACGACATCAAGGCCCTGGCCGAGTGGGACCCGCAGGCCGAACCGAGCCACGAGATCGCCTTTCGCCCGGCACGGGTGCTGATGCAGGACTTCACCGGGGTGCCGGCGGTGGTCGACCTCGCCGCCATGCGCGACGCGGTGGTGGAGCTGGGCGGCGATCCGGAGCGGATCAACCCGTTGCAGCCGGCCGAGCTGGTCATCGACCACTCGGTGCAGGTGGACAACTACGGCTCCAGCGACGCCTTCGGCCTCAACGAGGCGCTGGAATACCAGCGCAACAAGGAGCGCTACAGCTTCCTGAAGTGGGGGCAGGGCTCGTTCGCCAACTTCAAGGCGGTGCCGCCGGGCAAGGGCATCGTCCACCAGATCAACCTGGAGCACCTGGGCCGGGTGGTGTTCGGCACCAAGGGCGAGGACGGCAGCCGCTGGGCCTACCTCGACACCCTGGTCGGCACCGATTCCCACACCCCGATGATCAACGGCCTCGGCGTGCTCGGCTGGGGCGTCGGCGGCATCGAGGCGGAGGCGGCCATGCTCGGCCAGCCCATCTCGATGCTGGTGCCGCAGGTGGTCGGCTTCGAACTCACCGGCGAACTGCCCGAGGGCGCCACCGCCACCGACCTGGTGCTGACCATCGTCGAGCAGTTGCGCGCCCACGGCGTGGTCGGCAAGTTCGTCGAGTTCTTCGGCGACGGCCTCGACCATCTCCCGCTGGCCGACCGCGCCACCATCGCCAACATGGCGCCG
>CAZGJO010000147.1:0-5490 GCA_964525685.1 uncultured Ectothiorhodospiraceae bacterium
CCTCAGTCGCCCCGGAGCCACGCGCGGGCACCGGTCGGGGACGAGCGGGTTCGCGAGAGTCGGCGCGCCCGCCACGGCCGTCGGGTGGTACGGCGTGACGGCGGGCTGGAGGTGGTCATCCCCGCGGGGTTCGACCGGCGCCGGGTCCCGGGTCTGGTGGCCCGGCGACGGGGCTGGGTGGAAGACATCCGGGCGCGACAAGCCGCCGAACGGGCCGAGTGGGCGGCGGATCGTGCAGGACCGTGGCCGTGTCGGCTGGTGTTGCCGGCCGTGGCGGAGACATGGGTGATCGGCTACGGCCCGGGCCCGGGGCGCTGTCGCGCCACCGGCGACGGCCGGCTGGAAGTGGCCGCCGATGATCCCGACACGGCTCACCGGGCCCTGGATCAGTGGCTCGGGCGCCGGGCGCGGCCCTTCTTCCAGACGCATCTGGCGCGGCTGGCGGACGCCATCGGGGTCGACTACCACGGCCTCGGGGTGCGCGGTCAGCGAACCCGCTGGGGGAGCTGCTCCGCGCGTGGTCACATCAGCCTCAATCGGCGCCTGCTGCTGCTGCCGCCGGAACTGGTGGAGTACGTGCTGGTCCACGAGCTCTGTCATCGCCGCCACCTCCATCACGGGCCCGCCTTCCATGCCCTGGTGGCCCATCACCTGCCCGATGCCGGCGAGCGTGAACACGCCCTGCGTCGGGCCGGCAATCACATTCCGCCGTGGCTGGAGGCGTGACCGCGCCCTTGGTTCGTCCGCGGCGGTGCGTGGCCCCGCCGCTGGTGGATGCGGACCCGCGCCTGGCGTTGTTGGAAAGCCTGCTGGCGACCCATCCGTCGGGGCTGCGCGAGCACGATCTCATGCGCGCCCTGGCGCGGCGGCAGGTCCCGCCCTTCGCCGGCGAGGGCGCGGGGAATGACCCCCTGGACCTCTTCCAGCGCCATTTCGTCCTGCGCCACCTGCTCTATCGCCTGCGCGATCGACGACTGGCCTCGGGGCGGGGTGATGTCGAACTGGACACCCTGGGGGCTCGACTGACTCCCCATCCGGGATGCGCCCCCGGCGCCCTGACGCCCCCCGAGCCGCTGCGCGCCTATTATCTGGACCCGGCCGAGCTGGCGGCGGTGGATGCCACCGATGTCGCCGCGCTGCTGGCGGACTTCTGGCGGCGCTACCGCCAGCATGAGCAGCGCGACTGGGCCTGGGCCGTCCTGGAGCTGGCGCCGGGTACCGACGCCGCCACCGTGCGCCGTCAGTATCGAAGACTGGCCAGCCGCTGGCACCCCGATCGGGGGGGCGATGGGACAAGATTTGCACGAATCAACACCGCCTTCGCGGTTGTTTCTGGTAGGCTCTCGGGCCAGCAATGAACCACGGCAAGAGGAGCACGACGGGTCATGGCGACCGACTGGATGAGGGGAGAGTGGACACCGGAGATGACCGCCGCCATGGCCCTGGTGGGAGGACTGGTGGTACTGATCGGGCTGTGGCTCGGTCGGCGCCGTCTCCTGCGGCGACTGGAGCGGCGGCGCAATCGCCGGATCCTGCGGCAGCTGGGGCGCGAGAGCCTGGAGAACGTCGCCATCCCCGATGGTCTCGGTGAGCAGAACCTGGTTCTCGACCACGTGCTTCTGCTGCCCACCGGCTTCCTGGTGGTGGATGTGAAGGACTACGCGGGCGTCCTCTTCGCCGGTGAGCGCATCGACGAGTGGACCCAGACCGTGGGTCGGCGTTCGTACAAGTTTCCCAACCCCGTCCCGGACAATCAGCTCAAGGTCCGGGCCCTGCAGGATCTCTTCCCGGAGGTGCCGGTCCACGGACGGGTGGCCTTCACCCGTCAGGGGCGCTTTGCCACGGCGCTGCCGACGGGGGCCTGCATGCTCGACGCCATCGACGAGAGTGTCGCCGACCTCCTCACCGACGACGACGTCCCCGGCACCTACTACGGCGCCTGGATGCGCTTGGAGCGAGAGGTGGCCATCCCGCTCTGAGCCGCGCTAGTCGCGCCGGGCCAGACGTTCGGCACCCGGGCCGGCCACCGGCGGCATGCGTTCGGCGAGGCGCCGCGGTTCGGTGCCCAGCTGCTGCTCGTAGATGGCCGTGGCCGTCATCACCCGGCGCACATAGCGTCGCGTTTCGCGGAACGGCATGGCATCGACCCACATGTCCGCCGGCATCGCCACGTCCCGGGGTAGCCAGCGACTGACCCGGGTGGGGCCGGCGTTGTAGGCGGCGGTGGCGATGACCGCGTGACCGTCGAAGCGGCGGCTGCTGCGGTTCAGATAGTGCACGCCCAGTTCCAGATTGGTGTCCACCTGGATGAGGTCGCGGGTGCCGGGGTGGGGCCGATTGAGGCGCCGCGCCACGGAGGCGGCGGTGCGCGGCATCAGCTGCATCAGCCCCAGGGCGCCGGCGCCGGAGCGGATGTCGGCGATGAAACCGCTCTCCTGTCGGATCAGGGCGAGGACCCAGGCGGCATCCACGTGTTTGTCCTCGGTGAGCCGCAGGATGTCGTCGTGGTGGCCCAGCGGGTAGCCCACCGAGGGATCGCGGAGATCGGCGTCCAGGGCGGTGAACAGGGCGCGGTCGTACCAGCCCTCGCGGGCGGCCACCCGTGCCGCGTCGGCACGCAGGGTCGGGGTGAGCTGCTCCATGGTGCGGTTCCACTCCCGGCGCGCGTCGGGAGCGCGGCCCAGGGCGCGCAGTTCCAGCGCGCGGGTAATGCCGGGATAGGCGCGCGCCAGGGTCTCGTCGTCGGCCACCAGGCGGGGCTCCGGCGTCGGCATCTGGTAGGGCAGGCCGAGGCGGTCGGCGGCCATGAAGGGGTAGTAGCCGGTCTCCTGGGCCAGGTTGAAATAGATGTTCTCGGCTTGCGCCTCGTGTCCGAGCCCCGCCAGCGCCCGCGCCCGCCAGAAGCGCCAGACATGGCGCTGCTGCTGTGTGGCGGGAACCGCTTCGGCGGCCTCCAGGACCCATTCCCAGCTGCGAGCACGCAGCGCCAGGGCCAGTTTCAACCGGGCCAGCGGCTCTCCACCCGGCTGGCCGGCCAGCCGCTGAAGGAGGGCGCGCGCCTCCGGGTGGTCGGCGTGCCCCAGCTTGCGCGCCAGGTTCCACTCCACCTGATGGCGCTGATCCGGGGTGAAGGGCAGGCGCGACTCCCACTGCTGCCAGGTGTCCAGAACCGCCTCGGGGTCGTTGCGGGTCCAGCGGCTCAAGGCGTGGGCGGCCAGGGCGAGATCATCCAGTTCGTCCGCGGCCAGCTGGTCGGCCACACGCCGGGGCTGGTCGTGCAGGCGCAGCCACTGCCCGGCCTGCGCCCGGATGGCCTCGTCATCGATGCGGTCGCGCAGATACCGCGCCAGACCCACCTCGTTGGAGCCGAGGGCGAGCCTCAGGCGGGCGAAGATGAGCGCGTCGTCGAGATGGCCGTGGTCG
Source organism: uncultured Ectothiorhodospiraceae bacterium (assembly GCA_964525685.1). Classification (GTDB taxonomy): domain Bacteria; phylum Pseudomonadota; class Gammaproteobacteria; order Thiohalospirales; family Thiohalospiraceae; genus Thiohalospira. The sequence goes on from CAZGJO010000147.1 coordinate 3,424, forward strand.
TGCCACGCGGCCAGGATCGGATCGCAGGCCGAGGGCAGGCTGGAGTCGTGCAGCCAGAGCTGGCGCATGCCGTCGAAGGCGGCCTCGAGGTCGTCGAGTTCCAGCCTGGCGCGGCGGTAGTGGCACGCGAGGGCGGTGTTGCCGTCGTCGACATAGTACTGGGCGTAGGTCTGCCAGCGGCCCTGACGGGCCAGGGTGCGCAGCCACTGCCGACGCAGCCGCTGGCCGGGCAGGGTGTCGCCGTAGCGGTAGAAGAACAGGCGCATCTCGTCGCTGCCGACGGTTTCCAGACGGCGTTCCAGGTCGGCCTTCAGCAGGTAGGGGTGCAGCGGGTAGCGGCGGAGTTCGTGGCTGAGCTGGCGGAACTGCCCCGTGTGGCCGTAGTGGAGGGCGAGCTCCGCCTGGCGGAAGGTCTGGCGCTCGCTCTCGTAGGTGCCGATGGTGGCCACCACGGGGGCGGCCAGGCTGGTGGCCAGCAGGAGCAGGGTGATTCGGCCGAGGATTCCTGTCATGGTTGTTGTTGCTCGCCTGTATCCCGTTGCGGAGGCTTTTGGGCTACTCTACGCGTAAAAGACCCGCCGGGGAACAGGGGAAGCCCCCTTTTGGGGGCTTTGACGCGCGGCGGACACCGTTCACTCTAGACGACCTGCGGACAGCTTGCACCCCGGTTCTGAGGGGATAAAGACAAAGAAGGGGGAGCCATGGGTAAGACAATCGTTCAACGGGGGCCGGGCAGTTTCCCCATCGGTGCGGCCCTGGCCCTGGGTCTCGCCCTGGGTCTCGGCACCGCACACGCGGAAGAGGGGGTCGACGAGCTGCGCTCGCTGGTGGAGCAGCGGGAGTATGAGGCGGCCTGGGAGCTGGGCACCGAGCTGCGTTTCGAGCACGAGGGCCGGCCGCGGTTCGATTTCCACCTCGGGCTGGCCGCCCTGGAGACGGGTCGCTTAAGCGAGGCGGTCTTTGCCCTGGAGCGCGTCCTCATGCGCCAGCCGGGCTCCCAGCGTACCCGTCTGGAACTGGCCCGCGCCTACTTTCTGCTGGAGGAGAACAATCAGGCGCGGCGTGAATTCGAGCGGGTACTGGCCCAGGAACCGCCGGTGCAGGTGCGCGCCACGGTGGAGCGGTTTCTGGTGGCCATCCAGCGGCGGGAGGAGCGTTTCGAGCCGATCTATTCGTTCTGGGTCGAGGGTGGGCTCGGATATGACGACAACGTCAACGCCGGACCCGATGATGAGACGAATCTCGAACTCTCCGGCTTTCAGACCGACCAGACCATCGAAGGCAAGCAGTCGGATTACCTGGTCGAGGTTGCCACCGGAGGCAACGTGATCGCCCCCATCGACGAGCAGCGGGCCTGGTTCGGGCGCGGGCGTGTCAGCAGCCGCAACCACCTCGACGAGACCGACCACGACCAGTTGCGGGTTCGCGCCGACGGGGGACTGCAGTGGATGGAGGGGCCGGTGATGGCCCGCGCCGGGGGCGATATCCAGCGGCTGTGGCGTGATGGTGACGCCTATCAGGACCAGCTCGGCCTGCAGGGCAGCATGCGCTACCGCATCGACCCGCGTCGCGACATGACGTTGTTCGCGCGCCTTGCTCGGCTGACCTATCCCGAGGAGGAATACGAGGGCCTGGATGCCGACATGTGGATGGCCGGTGGCGGCTACAGCCAGCAGCTGGGAGGTGAGTTTCAACCGCTGCTGAATGGCAACCTGTTCATCGGTAACCAGAGTCCCCGGCGCTCGGAGAGCAACGTGAACGCCGATCGGTCGTTGCTCGGTTTCCAGGTCGGTGGCCAGATGACGGTGCTGCCGGAGGTGACCCTGCGTGGCAATCTCCAGTACACCGAAAGCGGGTTCAACGACCGGGATGAAACCTTGACCAGCCTCGAGCTGGCCGGCGATTGGCGACCGATTGCACAGCTCACGGTTACGCCGTCGCTGAACATCAGTGATAATGAGGCCGACAGCCCTGTCTATAACGACGAGACTTTCGAGTACAGTCGTACTCGATTCCTCGTCAAGGCGCGCTACACGTTCGACTAGGCGGCAGGAGGCCGGCCTTCTT
>CAZGJO010000148.1:0-5478 GCA_964525685.1 uncultured Ectothiorhodospiraceae bacterium
GAAAGTCGGTGCAGGCTGCTCGCCACCAGCTCCTTGCCGGTTCCGGACTCACCGAGTATCAGGACGTTGGCATCGGAGTCGGTCACCTGATGGATCATCTGGCGCACCTGCCGGATCCCGGGGCTCTGGCCCACCATATCGGCCAGCGGATCCCGATCGCCGCCGCAGTCCAGGACCCCGGCACGGGCCAGCACGGCATTGAGCGCCCCCTGCTCCACCGGGTAGTCGACCGTGTGGCCGTCCCGGGACGCACCGGGGCCGTCGACCACATGGACCAGCGGCAGATCGCTGCCGTTGACGAAGGTCTCGGTGGCCTCGGTCGGCGCGGCGGGTCCGGCCAGCCCGAAGGCGACGGTATCGGGGGCGGGCCACGGCCCTTCGTGGCCGTCGATCGGCTCCCAGCCCTGGAAGTGCAGAATGGCGCACAACTCGCGCCGACGCTGTGCGTCGGCCTCCACGACGATGACCCTGTTCGGCTCCATTCCCCTCCCCTGCGCCTTTTCCGGGCGTTTGATCAGTAGGTTATGGGGAACTTTTAACATCCCGTTTCAGGGTTGTCAAAAAGATGTCGGTCCGGCGGGCCGTGGATGACTGTTTTTTGGCTATTCTTCGGCGCGCCCGCGCCGCTGGCTGGCAATTTCCCGACGGTGCTGCCGAAAGATGAACTTCACCATGAGATCGTGGACTTCCGGATTCTCGTCGTCATAGCACACGGCGAGGGAGGTGGTCTCGTCCGCCTGCGGCGTGACGGCCAGGATGGTGGCGTGGATGGTCAGGGGGAAGGGCTGGGCGGCGTCCAGCTGGATCTGGAGGGTGCATGGTTCGCCGACGGTATGGCCACCGGCCTCGACGCTCGGCAGGGCCGTTTCCAGGCCACGCTCGTAGAGGCAGACATCGCGGATCGGCAGGGGGTTCTGCTGCTGGGCCTGCCACCCCATGGCCGCCAGCATCAGGTCGAGCTTGGCCTCCAGCCGCTGACGGGCGCGGACCTCGGGATCGTCGGACCAGGCGCTGCCGGTCTGCTCCTCGGCGGCACTGAGGACCTTGAGAAGGCGCTCATCGAAGAGCGCGGCCAGCTCGCTCCCGACCCGTGCCGCCTCGCTGGAACCGTTCAGCAGGCGGAGCGGGAGGTGGCTCCGCCAGCTGAGTCCCTCCAGGGTCGCTTCGCTCATCGCCGCCCCCGCTGGTGATTCTGGTAGGCCCGAATGGCGCGGTCCGCCTCGGCCCCGTACTGCATCTCCTCCAGGAAACGACCGCGAACCGCCTCGCCCCGGCTCATGATGTCGGCATCCACGGCCTGGATCCACTGGATCAGGTCGCGGGCGGCCTCCGGCTCGTTATCGGGGAACTCGCCCTCGAACAGGGCGTAGAGGGAAGGCCGGCGATGCGCCTCGAGTTCGGCGACCTCGGCCCATTCACCGGCCTCGGCGGCCGCCTGCATGGCCGTGGTCAGTTCGGTAACCGTGCGGCGCAGCTCGGCCACGCCGCTGTCGGAACCGGCCCCCGTCATCACGCCGAGGCGTTGGCGATGATGTCCTCGGCGGGGCTCTGGCGGGACTGACGAACCTCCTGAGGCAGTTCGTCCCAGGCGGATTTGATCTGGCGCAGGAGTCCGGCGACCTCGTCCAGATACTCCTCGTTGTTCTGGGCGTTGGCCTCCACCAGGCGGCGACTCATGTAGTCGTAGAGTTGCTCCAGGTTGGCCGCCATCTCGCCACCGGCCTCGTGATCGAGGCTGGTGCGCAGCCCATCGATGATGGAGATGGCCCAGCCGATGTGACGCCCCTTCTCGGCGATCTCACCGCGCTGCATGTGCCCCTTGGCCTTGGCAATCTTCTCCAGGGCCCCCTCCATCAGCATCTGGATGAGCCGGTGGGGCGAGGCCGTGGACACGGCGCTCTGGGTACTGGCCTGGCCGTACTGCGCCAGGGCGGCCCGCGGATTGCTGTAGGTCATTATCCTTCCTCCCGTTATCGATTCTGCCCGTTAGCCCGGCATGGCTCCACCACCGCCGCCCGGCATGGAGCCGAGCCGTTGCTGCAGAAACTGCTGCGTCTGCTGCATCTCGCCGAGCATCCCGTCGAGACGGGAGAACTCGGAGCGGTAGCGGTCCTCGAGCCTCTCCAGGCGATTCTGCAACTGTTCCCGCCGGTCGGCGACCTCGTCCAGACGGTTGTTCAACGATTCCTCTCGGCTGCTCAGCGACCCCTGGCGGTCCATGAAGCTGTCGACGTGGCCCTTGAGCTCCTCGCCGAAACCGCGCGAGAAGTTCACCAGCCCGCGCTGCCCGGTTTCACCGCCCTGGATGTTGACCCGAAGGCCTTCCGCGGGGCCCGCCTCGGCGATGAGCTCCCGGCCGGAGCCGCGCGCCTCGATGCCCCCGATACGGCCCTGGACATCCTCTCCGGGGATACCGTCGCCGACGGCCAACCCCAGCGTCGCCCCTGTATTATCGGCCACCTCGCGGATTCCTACAGTGGAGCCGGCCCCCCAGCCCTCGGAGGTCAGCGACAGCCGATTGTCCTCGGTCACGTCCACCGACACCGAAGCCCCGAACTGCGACAGATTGGGGTCGCCATTGAGCTGACTCTGCAGCTCCGCGGCCACTTCGGCCAGGGAGCCATACTGCCCGTGGGACAATCGCAGCTCCTCGGAGGTGATCCCGTCCACGGAGACCACCAGGCTGTCGTTGCTCTCGTCGATGCCCACCGGGCCCTGGGCCACCGGGTTGCCGAGCATCTGCCCGCGACTGGGCTGGCTGTCGACATCCACCATGTAGTTGCCCGGCTCGGTGTCGCGCCCGGAATCGACGTAGTTCACCAGCGGGTCGGCCGCCTCGCCACTGCGGGCGAAGAGGTGGCCGACGGCCTCCATGTCCTCGTCGATGGCCTGGTTCAGACGGGCCTGGTCCACGGACAGGGTGCCGTCCTTGTTGGTCTGGAAGCCGAGGTCGGCCAGGCTCTGATAGGGGCCATCGAGGCCCTCCACCGGCGTACTGATGGTCTGCTGCAGACGGCTGACCACCATGCGTACGGTGGAATCGCCGTTCAGCGGGCCACCCCGCTCGGCCTCGGCATCCCATTCGGTCAGCTTGTTCACCGTCTGCATCAGCTGATTGTAGCCCTCCACGAAGCCGCCAATGGTGTTGCGCGCCTCATCCCGGTCCATGGCCACTTCCACATCGGCCCGGCCTTCTCCGGTCAGGGCGAACTGCACCCCATCCACGGCATCGGAGAGTTCGTTGGTGGCGCTGCGCACGGGGACGCCGTCGATGGAAGCCACCGCGTCCCGCGCCGCTTCCAGCTGCTGCATGCCGCCACCCGCGTCGGTGGTCAGGCGCTCCAGCCCCCCCTGGGCATTGTCGGCGGTAATGCGGATGCTGTTCTCCGCCCCCGTCTCGGTGCTGGTCATGACCAGCCGCGGCCCCTGGCCGTCATTGACCACATTGGCGCGCACACCGATGTCGGCGTCATTGATGGCGTCACGCACGCCGCGCACCGTGTTGTTCTCGGAGGTGATGGTGAGGGCGGTGGCACCCCGCTCCTCGTTGAGCTGGAAGGAGCCGTCCTCACCGTACGAGCCGAACTGGAAGGTCAGGTTGCCGGTGCCCAGCGGCTCGTCGGCCGCCTGGATGGCGCCGCCCTGCGTGACCAGTTTGTGGCTGCTGGCCAGCTGCTCGACGTTGACGCTGTACCGGCCCTCCTCGGCATCGCGATCGGCGCGGACGTCGACGGTCTCGGGGTCGCTGGACTGGGCGGTCCGGGCGCTGAAGTTATCGAAGTCGGAGAGGCCGCTGATGGACCCCTGGAAGTCACCCAGAGCGCTCTTGAACTGCCCCAGAGCGGAGAGCTCCTGCTCGTGGCGCTGCTCCTGGCGGTTCAGGCGCTGTGTGGGCGGGGCGGCCTCGGCCTGGACGAGCTGTTTCACCAGCCCTTCCACGTCCAGTCCGGAGCCAACCCCCGGGCTCGAGATGCCTGCGGACATATCTTACCCCTCTGCCCTTGCGTTGAAAGCTTCCTTCTTGAGCAATCCGGCTCGTGCCGGACCGCTCAAGAAGAACGGCCTACGCCGATTCATCGAACAAGATACCCCGGATGCGTTCCATGTTGCGAGCCAGTTCCAGCATGTATTCCGGCGGAATCTCCCGGACCAGCTCATCGGTTTCCGCATCGAGTACCTTGATGACCGTTCGACCCAGCTCGTCGTCGATACTGAAACTCAGATTGCGACGAAAGGACTGAGCCACCTCGTCCATGTCGTCCACCAGCTTCCGCAGGTCCTCGAGTTCGACCTCCGAATCGAGCTCGGGTTTCTGCTCGAACGGATTGTACTTGAGTTCCCCTTCTGTGCCGGCTTGTCCGGACTCGGATGTCAGTTCGCGGCTATTGCCGTAAACTGCGGCATAGTCACTGCTCAGCCTGGTCTCCATGACGGTTGCCCTCGCTGGAAACGGACGAATCCGCCCGGCCGAAGCCGGGCGGTCGCCTCAGGTACCGATTACTGCAGCAGAGACAGCACGTTCTGCGGCAGCTGGTTGGCCTGGGCCAGCATCGAGGTGCCGGCCTGCTGGAGGATCTGCGTCCGCGTCATCTCGGCGGTCTCCGCCGCGAAGTCGGCGTCGGCGATCCGCGAGCGGGCGGCACCCAGGTTCTCCGAGGTCACGCTCAGGTTGGAGACCGTGGACTCGAACCGGTTCTGGGTGGCACCCAGCTCGGAACGCGCCTCGTTCACCATCTGCAGCGCCTGGTCGATGGTCCGCAGACCCTCGGAGGCCGACTCGCGGGAGAGCACGTCGACCTCGCTCATGCGGCGGTCGCTCATGTCGCCCTGCAGCAGCGCCAGTTCATCGGCGGTATCGCCGTCGACCTCCAGCTGGCCACCCGGGGAGGTGACAAGTTCGATACCCCGGTACCAGGAGCCCTCGAGACCACCGTCACCGACGCCGAACATCTCCTCGGCACCCGCACCCGCGACCTCGATGTCGACACCATCGGACTCCAGCACGACCTCGCCGCCTTCCTCGCGGGCCGAGACCCCGGTCTGGCCGGCGCGGGAGTTGATGGCATTGGCCGCGGCCTCGGCGGAGGCGCCACCGGCGACACTGATCTCGACGTCGTTGACCACGATGGACGTCTCTTCAGCCGGCGCGGTGTAGTCCAGGGAGACCTCGGCCGAGTTGGCGCGCTCCGCCTGGACACCGGTGTCGGCGTAGCGGCTGGCGATGGCTTCGGTGATCTGATTCATCGCCCGACCGCCGTTTTCAGTGTCGACATTGGCGAGATTGACGGAGTAGCCATTGACCGACAGGTCGTTGGCATCCAGAGCCTCCGTCAGCCCCTCCCGGGAGACGTTCTCGCCGGACTCGCCCAGCCGCATGCCGATGCTCCGGGCCCGGGCATCGATGCCGTCCATCTCGATGGTCTGGCCCTGGTTGGCGCCGACCTGGAAGACCATCTCCTCGAGGGTCCCGTCGAGCAC
>CAZGJO010000149.1:0-5477 GCA_964525685.1 uncultured Ectothiorhodospiraceae bacterium
GATCCAGGCCAGACCGATGCGCGCCCCGGTGCGCCGCAGCACCGCCCCGGCCAGCGCCCGCCCGGGACTGCGCGGCGCCGATGGCGCGGAGGCTGGCAGCACCGGTTCAGTCATAACTCACCCGCGGGTCGACCACCGCGTAGAGGATGTCGGCCAGCAGATAGCCGGCCAGCGTCAGCAGTCCGCTGATCAGGGTCACCGACAACACCAGCTCGCGATCACGGCCCATCACCGCCTCCACCGCCAGCTTGCCCATCCCCTCCAGCGAGAAGATGCTCTCGACGATCACTGAACCGGAGAGCATCGCCGGCAACAGGGTCGCCGCCACCGTGACCAGCGGCAGCAGGCTGTTGCGAAAGACGTGGTGCCACAGTACCTCCCCCTCCCCCAGCCCCTTGGCGCGGGCGGTGCGGGCGTAGTCGGCGCGGATGTTCTCCAGCACCGACGACCGGGTCAGCTTGGCCAGGAAGGCGATACCGCCGTAGGCCAGGGTGATCACCGGCAGGATAAGGTGCCAGGCGCGATCCAGCACGAAACCGCGGACGAAGTCGCCCTCCATCAGCGGGGCCACCAGCAGCAGCCCCACCAGGATCCCGGTCAGCCCCAGCGTGACCACCCGCAGCAGGGGGAAGTCGAGCCACGCGCTGCCACCGAGGATCCCCGCCGTGAACAGCGCCAGGGCCAGCAGCAGCCCGATCCCGCTCCCCGCCAGGGAGAGCGCCCAGGCCGCCCCCAGCAGCAGACCGACCCCGCCCGCAATGGCGGCCCGCCGGCGCGCCTCCCGCAGGCGCGCCACGGTCACCCCGGCCACGGCCCCGACCCCGGCCCCCAGGACCGCCAGCACGGCATCGCGGCCCGTTCCCCAGTGGGGCAGGAACGGCATGTCCCACGCCTGACGTGAGCCGAAGCCGGCGGTCGGGAACCACTGCCAGAACTGATCGCTGGCGAAGAAGCCGATGAGCAGGACACCGGCGAGCATGGTCGGCACCGACCACAGGGCCAGCAGCGCCAGTCCGGAACCGGTGTCGAAGGCCTGCCCCTGCCGGGTCGCCGCGTGCAGCCCGATGGCGATGGCCAGCACGTAGACGATGGGGATGGAGATCGCGTTGAGGATCAGGGTGATGGGCAATCGCTCGGCGATGAGATCGGTCACCGGGCGGCCGTAGCGAAAGCTGGTCCCGAGGTCGACCCCCTTGGTCAGCGAGAAGCCGGTGTACTCGCCCGTCTCGTCCTGGGTGAAGCCCACCGGGGAGATGTTGTTGAGCCAGCGCAGATACTGGATGGGCGGCGGCTGATCCAGCCCGTAGAGGCGGTTGTAGTAGTCCTCCAGCGCCTCGCGCGCCTCCGGATCCATCTCCTGCCCAGCGACCAGGCTCTGCGGGGAGATCCCGCCCGGCGCCGCCGCCATGATGGCGAAGACCACCAGGGTGATCCCGAGCAGCGTCGGGATCATCAGCAGCAGCCGGCGGATGATGTAGACGTGCACGACCGCCCCTCAGCGGTATTTCTGCTGTTCGACCGGGACGTACCACTCCATGGGCAGCCGGTCGACATTGAGACCGAGCCGGGTCTGGCGCAGCCCCCGGAAGCGGTCGTCCACCAGCAGCAGCGTCTCCCGCCGCATCAGGAAGGTGTAGGGCTGGTCCTCGTAGAGGTGGCGCTCCACCTCGTGCCACAGCTGCATGCGCGCGTCCTCGTCCACCGTGGCGCGCGCCTCGTCGATGACCGCGTCGAGGTCCTCGTTGCGGTAGCTGATGAAGTTGTCCCCCGACTCCATCTGGGAGGAGTGGAACATCTGATAGATGTCCACCTCGATGCCGCTGGTCCAGCCCAGGGTGATGGCGTCGAAGTCACGCGTGTCCAGGGACTCGAGCATCACCGACCATTCGGTGGGCTCCGGGTTCAGGATGATCCCGGCGCGCGCGTATTGATCCCGCAGTTGCTGCACGATCCGACGGGTGTCGGTGCTCTCCTGGACATAGGTCAGGCTGAACTCGAAGGGCTCTCCGTCCGGATCCTGGATGACGCCGTCCCCGTTGCGATCCTCGAAACCGGCCTCGGCCAGCAGTTCCAGGGCCCGCTCCCGGTCCGCCTGGCGCGGCTCCAGATCCGGGCTGTGCTGGGGGCTGCGCGGGTTGAAGGGGCTCATGGCCACCTCGGCATGGCCGCGCATGACCTCCTCCACCAACCGATCGCGATCGGTGAGCCAGGTCATGGCGCGTCGCACCCGGGGATCGGCGAAACGGGTCGGCTCCCCGTCGGCATCACGCTGGTTCCAGGCCAGGTAGGAATAGCCGGCGGTGGGACTCATGTAGGCGTGGTCGGTGGTCCGCTCCATGAGCGCCGCGTCCTCGCGCAACTGCTCGAACTCGCGCGGACGCGCCTCGTAGAGGTCGATGTCGCCGTTGCGAAAGGTGGTCAACCGGGCCGAGTCGTTCTCGATGACCTCCCAGATGAGGCGCCGGAACGGCGGCTCCACCGGCCCCCAGTAGCGCGGATTGCGTTCGAGCTCGACCCGGCCCCGGTCCGGCGTCCACTGACCCGCATCCACCAGCCGGTAGGGTCCGGAGCCCAGGAGCAGACTGCGCGACTCGTTGAACTCCCGTGGCGTATCCAGGAAGCGCTCATAGTAGTGGCGCGGCATCACGGCGAGGCCGCCGGCCAGCGACAGCGCGTTGAAATACGGCTCCTCGAAGCGGAAGGTGACGGTGCGCCCGTCCTCGGCGACCACCTCCTCCACCCGTTGGTAGTAGGCGCGCTGCCGGGGAGCGGCGATGGCCTCGTCCATGATGAAGTCGTAGGTGAACACCACGTCGTCGGCGGTCAGCGGTTCGCCGTCGGAGAAGCGCAGGCCTTCCCGCAGGGTGAAGGTGATCGCCAGGCCGTCATCGCTCTTGTGCCAGTCTTCGGCCAGCAGCCCCTGCCACTCCAGGGATTCGGGATCCCGGACCAGCAGCGACTCGAAGATATAGCCCTGGATCCGCGAGGCGTAGGCGTCGGTGGAGACCAGCGGGGTCAGGGTGCTGAGGCTCTGCCCCAGCGGGTGGATGCGCCAGTCCCCCGGGGCGAAGTCCTCGGAGAGGGTGGCCTCGTGGGCATGGCGGAACACGGCGGGGATGTCGTCGGCATCGGCGGCGGTGTCGTCCCGAGCGGCGGGTCGGTGGCGCAGTTCACGGCGCAGTGCTCGCAGGTCGTCGGCCTGCTCGTCCAGGATCGACTCGATGGCGGCAAGCCGCTGCCACTGGCGGTCCACCTGATACATGGCCGCAAGCACCAGCAACGCGATGGCCACCAGGCCGATCCCGACCCCGATCTGGAACCGATTCACCCGCTCTCCTCCTCCCTGTCGGGGATGGAAACCCACAGGCCGCGCGGCCGGTCAGTCACCCAGGTGGATGGTGATATCCGTATCGTCGCGCAGGGCCTGAACCACCTGACGGTAATCATGCCGCGCCAGGGCCTGTGCCATCTGACCACGGACCTGCCGGCGCTGTTCCGCAGGCACGTCATCCGGCGCCATCTCGATCACCCCGTGGAGCGCCACAACCGCAAACGCACCCTCACCCACGGAGACCGCGCGATAGCGCGGCTCGTCCCCCGCGGCCATGCGGAAGGCGGCCTCGCTGACGGCCGGCGGCAGACCCGGGTCGCGGCGCGTGACGCTGCGCGGCGGCTCCCAGTCCGTCAGCAGGGCCTCGGGCTCGGCCTCCCCGGCGCGCAACCGTTCGGCGATGGTCTCCGCCTCCTCCGCGGCCCGCTCGACGGCGCGCTCCCGGGCCAGGATGGTGCGGATCTCGTCGGCTACCGCCTCCAGCGGCAACTGCTCCGACGGATGATATTCGCGCACGCGGACCACCGCGACGTGGTCATCATCGAACTCGAGCAGGGGGCTGTTGAACCGCTCTTCCAGGACCTCCTCGGAGAAGGCCGCCTCGATGACCTCCGGGCGACTGGCGATGCCGCTCTCCAGACCGTCGCGATCGAACGCCTCGGTGGTCTCCACCGGTCGGTCGACGGCGTCGGCGGCGGTTTCCAGGGTGTCCGGGTGTTCATACGCCAGATTCGCCAGACGTTCGCTCTCCTCGAAGAAGAGCGCCTCGGCGCGGGCGCGCTGGATGTCGCGGCGGACCTCGTCACGAACCTCCTCAAAGCCCGGCGCATCGGCATCCTCCTCGATCCCGTCCAGGCGCACCAGGTGGTAACCGAACTCGGAGCGCACCGGGCCGTCGACCGCGCCGGTGTCCTCCATGGCGAAGACGGCGTCGGCCAGGGCCTCGTCCATCTCGTCGCGCTCGAACCAGCCGAGGGTCCCGCCCTCGGCGGCGCTGCCGGGATCATCGGAGTGTTCCGCGGCCAGCTCGGCAAAGTCGGCGCCCGCCTCGAGCTCGTCCAGCACCGCCTCGGCCCGTTCGCGCGCCCGAGCCCAGCCGTCGTCTCCCTCGCCCTCCGGCAGGAAGAGGATATGGCTGGCCTCCCGCCGACCGGGGTCACCGCCGAACACCGCCGGATTGCGCTCGTATTCGGCACGGACCTCGTCCTCGCTCACTTCCACGCGCGCGGCCAGGTCCTCCAGGGTGAGGCTGACGTACGCCAGCTCGACCCGCTGCGGCTCGTGGAACTCGTCACGGTGGGCCTCGTAGTACGCCTCGATGTCCTCATCGGAGATCGCCCCGGGCGCCATGAAGGCCTCGGGGCCGACGCGGCCGAAACCGACCCGACGGTGCTGCTCGGACAGGGCCAGGTGCCGTTCGGTCTCGTGGTCGGTGGCAAAGGCGGTGGTCCGCACGGCCATCTCGAGCTGCTGGATGAGCAGATCGCGGCGCAGGAGGTCCTCGAACTCGCCCGGCTGCATGCCCTGAGCCTGCAGCGCCTGCCGGTAGCGCGCCTCGGAGAAGACCTCGCCCTCCTGGAAGGCCCCGAAGGAACGGATCTGCTGGGCCAGCTCCCGATCCCCGAGGCGGAAGTTGGCATCGCGCGTGGCCTTGTGGATCACCCGCTCGTTGATCAGCTCGTCGAGCACCTCGTGCCGCAGGGCCTGCTCGTCGACGCGGGTGTCATAGGCATCCCCCATGAGATCACGCAGCCGGGTGCGCTGCTGATGGTAGGTGCGCTGGAATTCGCGCCGGTCGATGTTCTCGCCGGCCACCTCGGCCACCGGCGTCTCCTCGGCGCCCCCGGTGTATTCATGGACACCCCAGAGGGCAAAGGGGATGGCGATGAGGATGACGATGACCCAGGCGATCCACCCCTGAGCCCGATTGCGAATACTTTGCAGCATGACCCGTCCGTCGCTGGTTGGCTATGGTCCTACAGGATACAGAAAAAAGGCGCACCCGGGGGCGCGCCTGATTTCCAGAGCCCGCCCGTGTCCGCCGATGGCGAGGGGGCGGGTGGCCTCCAGTGGTGGGTGCTGAGGGGTTCGAACCCCCGACATTCGCCTTGTAAGGGCGACGCTCTCCCAACTGAGCTAAGCACCC